>CAYXAX010000019.1:0-24872 GCA_964463055.1 uncultured Gammaproteobacteria bacterium
ACAACGTAATCTGGGAAGGGCTGTTAAGCTCCCGGATCAGAGGATGTGCCTTCACCTAAGGAATGGTAAACAAGGGGTATGCGTTCTACACTACGGCTCGGAAAGCAGTTCCTTGAGCCCTCTTTTGAAGGAAGCCTAATCTGCATATCGGCAAAAGTCAACACTTGTTGATTTCTGCTATGCTTAATTTCATTATGAGCCAAACACACGTAACGGAAACGCCGTTCTCGGCCTTCACACTCCCCGACTCCCTGAAACAAGGCATTGACGAGGCGGGGTTTTCACAGTGCACTGAGATACAGGCAAAATCCCTGCCACTGGCCCTGTCCCATACGGACATCGCCGCCCAGAGCCAAACCGGCACGGGCAAGACGGCGGCCTTTCTCATCGCATTGATGGACTATCTGCTGAAGGTCCCGCCCGCGCCCCTCAAGCAGCGCCACGCACAACCGCCGCGCGCCCTGGTCCTGGCGCCGACCCGTGAACTCGCCATCCAGATTCACAAGGACGCCATGCAGCTGGGCAAGCACACCGGCCTGCGCATGGGCCTGATCTACGGCGGCAGCAGCTATGACACCCAGCGCGCGGCGCTGCAGGAGGGCATCGACATACTCATCGGCACACCGGGGCGCATCATCGATCTGTTCAGGCAGTCGGTCCTCGGGCTGCAGGCCATTCAGGTGCTGGTCATCGACGAGGCCGACCGCATGTTCGATTTGGGCTTCATCCGTGATCTGCGCTACCTGATACGGCGCATGCCGCCTCCGGAGAAGCGCCTCAGTATGCTCTTTTCCGCCACCCTCTCGTTGCGCGTCACCGAGCTCGCCTACGAGCACATGAACAATCCGCGCCTGATCAAGTCCGGCACTGCGGCCATCGTCGCCGACAATATCGAGGAGAGCATCTACTTTCCCGCCAGTGACGAGAAGATTCCCCTGCTCATCGGACTGCTCAAGAACATCAATCCCAATCGCTCGCTGGTGTTCGTCAATACCAAGCATGTCGCGGACCGCGTCGCCCGCTACCTCCAGGCTAACCACATCGAGGCCGGCGTACTGTCAGGGGACATCCCACAGAACAAACGCATGAGCGTATTGAAACACTTCCAGCAAGGGACGCTGCCCATCATCGTGGCCACCGACGTCGCGGCCCGCGGCCTGCACATCCCCAACGTCAGCCATGTGTTCAACTACGACCTGCCCCAGGACGGCGAGAGTTACGTGCACCGCATCGGCCGCACCGCCCGCGCCGGGATGCACGGCACGGCCATCAGCTTCGGCTGCGAGGACTACGTGTACTCCCTGACCGAGATAGAAGAGTTCATCGGCCACAAGATACCGCTCAAGGCGGTCGACCCCGACCTGCTTGCCGTCCCGGAGAAGCCCCACGGCGCGGCCAACCGCCCCTTGGCGCGGCCGCGTCGCAACAGCGGCGGCGGCCGCGCCAAGGGTGCCGGCCGGCGGCACAAAAAGGCGTGACACCGCCGCCACCGGCCCTTTATCTGCCCGCCGCACTGCAGTAATCTAACATCTTCGATATAGCATTCATCCACATGGGGGCAACCGCACATGGCAAGCATGATATTCCCCGACGGCAGCCGCACCTGCGATCCCGCCAAAATTCAGGACACACTGGCCGGGATCGATATCACCCTGCGCGATTGGTCAGTGCCGGCACAAGCGAATATCGCGGCCTTGCTGAACAAGGCCGCCTTGGACGATGACGAGAAACAGGCCGCGCTGGACGCCGTGGCACACCGCCTCGATGAACTGCGCGCGGCCCACGGTTACAGCACCTGCGACATGATCGTCATCCATGAAGACGTCCCCGGCCTCGGCGAGATGCTGGCAAGGTTCGAAAAAATCCATTACCACACCGACGACGAGGTGCGCTACATCCTGGCGGGGCGGGGCTATTTCGGCTTCGTGGACAGGGCCGGTGAGCAGTTCATGCTGGAAGTCACCGCGGGGGATTACATCAATGTCCCCGCCAATACCGAACACTGGTTCACCCTCGGTGATTCACCGCGCATCAAGGCGGTACGCTACTTCATCGATACCAGCGGCTGGTCACCGGTATACACGAATCGGCCAGTGGCCTTTGCCGGCGATTTTTTCACGCGCCCCCGGGTGCGCGGCAGTGCCGCGTGATGGGCGCGATGGGCGCGGCATAACCACCCCGGCGGCATGATGGATTCATCCCGCGCCATGCTGAATTCCCACACGCGGCAATGATCGAGGTCACCTACCGGTTCCCTGCTGGCGTCGACGCCGAAAAGCAGGCCCATGTCATCGCCGTAGGCCAGACGGCGGGCTCTTGGGGCGCCCAGTTCAAACACCGTGAGCAGCAGCTGCGCGCCCATCTGGGGCACGTGTTGGCCGTGGAGCCCCTGGACAACGGCTGCACCGCGGCGCGTATCGCCTTTCCCGAGGCCAACGTGGAAGGCGACATCGCTACCCTGCTGACCATGATCTTCGGCAAATACAGCCTGGGAGGGCCGGCCCGTATCCTGGCGGTGGACCTGCCCGCGCTCTACGGCACCCCCGCCAAATTCGGCATCGCCGGCCTGCGCCGACTCACAGCGGTGCAGGAGCGGCCGCTGTTCATGGGCATCTTCAAGCCGGCCCTGGGGCTGAGCGCCGCGGATCACGCCGCGCTGCTGGAACAGGTGGCCGCGGCGGGACTGGATATCATCAAGGACGACGAGATCCTCGGCGATCTGGCGGAGGCGCCCACCCTGGAACGGGTACGCGCCTGCCGCCGTATCATCGAAGCAGCGAAACAGCGCGACGGCAGGGAAATGCTCTACGCCGTCAATCTCACCGGCCGCGGTGACCGGCTCAACGCCAGCGCCCGCCGGCTCGTGGAAGCGGGGGCCAACGCACTGCTGTTCAACGTCTTCAGCTACGGTTTCGCAGCCCTGGAAGGCGTTGCGGGAGACCCGTCCATAGACGTGCCGATATTCACTCACCCGGCCCTGGCCGGGGCCCTGGGCGGTGCGGCCGACGGCAGCAGTGATTACGGCATCGACTATGCTGTGCTGCTAGGCACGCTCATGCGCCATGCCGGGGCCGACGCAGTGCTTCACCCGGCCCACTACGGTTCGCTGCCCTTCGCACGGGAAACGGAATTCCGCATTCGTGATATTCTGCGCGGCGCCGCGGGAGAGCGGCCGGCGGTGATGCCGGTACCGTCGGCGGGCATGCATCCGGGCGTGGTGGGCAGGGTATGGCGGGATTATGGAAACGACGTGATCATCAACGCCGGCACCGCGATCTTCGATCACCCCCTCGGCCCGAACCAGGGCGCGCGGGCCTTTTTCCAGGCCTGGGACCTGGTGCGCTGCGGCGTACCGCTGACACCTGAGAACAGCGCCGACGAGGCCCTGCACGCGGCACTGCAAAAATGGGGCGGCGAAACATGACAAAGGGTATGATGCCGCCGCGCGAATCCATCATCTAGGTATATCGATAACCATGGCCGCCACCTTCGACCAATATCCCCCATGCCGCGCCTTGACCATGATCGCCCGGGACTTCCACGCCCGCGGCTGGATGGCTGGCACGGCGGGCAACCTCAGCGCGCGGGTGACGAACGGCGATACAGGCAGCTTCTGGATCACCGCCAGCGGTCAGCCCAAGGGTCAGCTCGACGAAGATGACCTGCTGCGCGTGGCCGTCCAGGATGACACCATTGTCGAATCGCCGACACCCGGCCACCGGCCTTCGGCGGAGACGTCGATTCACCGCGTCATCTACCAGATCTTCCCGCAGGCACGCGCGGTGTTTCATACCCACACCGTCGAGGCGTGCCTGGCCGCCGAGAAGGCCCATCCGGGTGCGGAAACCCTGCGCCTGCCGCCGCTGGAAATGATCAAGGGCTTCGACCTGTGGGAGCAGGACCCGCGCGTGGATCTGCCGGTATTCGATAACCAGCTGGATGTGGGCAAGGTGGCGCAGCAGATCAAGGAGCGCTTTACACAGGCTGCGCCGCGCATCCCTGCGCTGCTCATCCATGCCCACGGCGTCACGGTGTGGGGAACCAGCTTGCAGCAGACCTATCATCACACGGAACTGATGGAATTCATCCTGCGCTATATGTCACTGCGAAATGACACCGTTACCTGAGGCATGGGGACGGCCGATCGCGCAGAGGAGTCGACGGAATCATGGATAACGAATATCTGACCGTGACGCTGCGCCTGATAATGGCCCTGGTCATCGGCGGCGTGATCGGCATGGAACGCAGCTACCACGGCCGGCCCGCCGGGTTCCGCACCCATACACTGGTATGCACCGCCTCGAGTCTGTTGATGCTGCTCATGGTATATCAGTGGCGGCTGCTCCCTCACTTCCCCATCGAAACCATCCGCATCGACCCCACCCGCATGGCCCAGGGCATCATGACCGGTATCGGCTTTCTCGGCGCCGGCGTCATCATGAAGGAACGCTTCGCCGTGCGCGGACTCACCACCGCCGCATCCATCTGGATCACCGCCTCCATCGGCATCATCATCGGCATGGGATTCTATTACGCGGCGATACTGGCCAGTGTACTGACGTTGGGGGTCCTGGCGCTGTTCCGCGTGCTGGAAAGCCACATGCCCATGTTTCGCTACGGCCGGCTGATGATTCGCCTCCGCGGCGGCGAGCGCCTTGCCGAGGAGGCGCTGCTGGAACTGATAAAGGGCCACGATGTCCGCGGCGGCAGCGTCAGCTATCATCAATCCAACGAAAGCAACACGGCGCAGTACCAACTCTCCATATACACCCGCGACATCGCCAACTTTTCCCGCCTGGCCGAGACACTGGGCACGATGAAGAGCATTGACGAGTTCAGTATCATTCAGACGGCCAATTGAGCACGCACAACGAATGGATGTTTGGAACACGCGCCCGTTACCGCATAAGACCGCTGGGGATTAAAACGGGGACAGCGGATTAGATCGCTTCTAACCCCGCGTGAAAAACCCACCGGCAGCCCCGTGCATTGTGGTGAGTGATTTTTATATAATACACAGCAGATTGCCCACCGCACCTTTTCATCGATGGCCGCCCGCCGTGACCGACGCCAGCCAAGAAAATCGCCGCCTGCATCGCGACCGCCGCGAGACAGCGACGCGACCTCTCTCCCGCTACAGCCTTCACGGCCGACGCCGGGGAAACAGGCGTCACGGCGATCAGCCTGGTGGTTATTATGTCGACCGTTACCAGGCCAGGTGGATCGCTGCGGCCGTGGGCATCATGGTGTTGGGGTGCGTCGATGGCTGGACGACGCTGTACTTGCTGCAGCACGGCGCCCGCGAGGCAAACCCCTTAATGGAGACACTGTTGAATCGAAACGTCGGGCTGTTTCTCAGCGTCAAATCGGCGGTAACGGGGGCCGCGGCGCTGATCATGATCACTCACCACCGCTTTGATATCCTGCGAGGTCTGCGGGCAGGCCGCTTACTCTTGATCGGCCTTGTACTATATGCTGTGCTGGTGGCCTACCAACTCCTGACACTGGCGTGATTCCCCGCACCGCGCATGTCCGCTATGCACGGCCCCCTGCGCTGGCACAGACTAACGCTCTTTTACCATCCGTTGTGAACCAAGGAGGAGAAAAGTCATGTCACTGGCAAAAAAAAGCTGCATCCCCTGCCAAGGGGACATCCCCCCCCTGAGTCGCGACAAAGCTCAGGCATATCTGGATCAGACGCCCGGATGGGCCCTGGATGACAACGCCGTGCACATTTCCAGGACATTCAAGTTCAAGAACTTCAGACAGTCCCAGGCGTTCGTCAATGCCCTTGGAGAGGCCGCTGAGAAAGAGGGCCACCACCCTGACATCACCTTCGGCTGGGGATACGCCACGGTGGTCTTTTTCACCCACAAGATAAAAGGCCTGCATGAAAACGACTTCATCATGGCGGCCAAGGTCAACGACCTCTACGCGAGGTCCGAGTCCGCATAATGGGAAAGATGGGTCGCGGGTCACAAGTCGAAGGAAACATCTCTTTTGATCCCCCTCATCCTAACCTTCTCACTGAGAGGGGGAAGGGATCAATAACCGCCCTCAGATAGATTCACTCCCCTTTGCCCTCTCCTTCCCAGGGTGTATAGACAGGGACAGGGATGGGGTGAGGGGGGAGTAATAGACAGATTACGACTCTTCAAATGCTGTTTGACGGCATTAAGGTACACAATCACGTTGATTGTCGACCTCGGGCTGTGACTTTGTTTTAACTACGAGGCCAGCACCCGTTCCAGCGCCACGAAGGTCTTGGCGACGTCACCGACGACGATGCGCGTACCCAACTGCCTGCCGATCCGGGTGGACGAAAACATGCCGCGGACCAGCGGTTTGTCGGTGTGACGCTCGCGCTCCACCACCAGGGTATGCTGGCGGCCCGCTTCCTTGAGCGTCGCCACGATATCGCCCACCCGGGACTTGACCACGTCCCTTAAATCCAATGTCTGCAAGGCGTCCTTCGGTGTCATGATGTCCTGTACCAGAATGTCGCCCCGGGTGCCGCCGACCCGCTGCAGGTGTTTCATGGGTTTTTCACCGAGTATGTCCGTGGCGGTGATGATACCCAGGATCTCGCGCTCGTCATTGGTGACAAATAACAGCCGCACACCGTGATCGATCATTTTGCGGTTGGCCCCTTCGATGGATACGTAGGGCATCACGGTCACCGGCGTAGTCTTGTACAGATCAGTCATTACCTCGATAGCCGGACTTTCGGGAGTTACGTGACGCAGCGGACCATGCTCCGGCCGCTTCAGGGTAAGCGAGCTGGGCAGTGTGCTGTGGTGCAGTGGTGAATAGACGCTGGCCATATACAACCTCCTCACTTCGAGTATCCCCATTATGAACAGACCACATCGCACCCCCCTAGTTCAAGACCATCACCCGTCAACACCGGAGAATCCGCTATATACACGCCCTGAGGCCACCCGGCGGCGATGCTGGAAGCATATAATTCTCATCAAAATTATACTGTTACTGTGGATGGAACCGCGGTGCCGGCGATGAAGAACGGTCACGACATACGCACTGACTTTATAGCATTTGGATGATGGCTATCGGTGTCAATACCCCCGGCAACATGCTCTCGCGCCAGGACATCGACGCCAACGTATTTGTCGCTCGCCCTGATCGCCTGAATCATGATCAGCCTGTTATCCACCGGCACCTCGCCCGCGTTGTAATCCTAGGCCTGACCCCTACAGGATGTTGAAAAAGTCCCTCCCTGGCCTTTTTCAACTCGCTGCGCCGCGGTACACGCCCGCGGCTTGCTCCGAACACCAAACACATACGTGTTCGGTTTTCGAGCGGCGCATACCTGCGCTGCCTTGGCAGGGTGTTTTTCAACACCCCGCTAACATCACCACCTTGTTCGATTTGGCCCGGGCCTGGGGTTGCGGGTTTCCAATCAAAGATGCGGCGTGACGGCCACAGCATCATCGTTAAATACACCACGCCCAAAACTGTGCACCGGCATCGACGCCGTTACCGCAGCCCATATATCAATCCCCACAGATAGCCTGTTCCATCAGTAATTTGCGTTATTCGGCACTGGTATCCGGCAGCGTAGTCCGGTAACCTTATGCCGTTTATTCATCACAAACGGACTCTCTGATTGATCTCGCTGCCGAAGGGGCGGTTCGGAGCCCCATGACGAAACTGATCCAGATTTTTTGGGAAATTTGTCTGCTGCGCGCCGGACCCCAGGCCTTGCCGACATCCTATTCCCTGCTCAGCTTGACCATCATCCTATACTCCGGCGTGGCGGTGCTTGTGGCCCACGCGGTTTTGGCCAGCCTATCGATGGCAATCCTGGCGGCGGCCGTGGATACCACGTTATTGATGGCCCTGTCCCGTGCCGTTCTGTGGGCGCGCATGCTGAGCAACCGCTGGCCCCAGACCCTGTCCGCCCTGGCTGGCACCGGTAGTTTTTTCGAACTCATACTGTGGCCCATCAATTTGTGGCAGCAACACCTTGGCGCGGTGGAACCGACCCTCGATCTGCCCCTGATCCTGGTGCTCTCCGTCCTGGTATGGAATGTGGCGGTCATGGGCCACGTGCTGCGCCATTCCCTGTCCACCTCTCTGTTCAATGGCACACTGCTGGCGGTGGTCTATATCTACGTCACCATCAGCGTGTTTCGCAGCCTGTTTATCTCGCCCGGCCCCCTGGCGTAATGCACGTCCATATATTAGGTATCTGCGGCACCTTCATGGCGGGCGTCGCGCGTCTGGCCAAGCAGATGGGCTGGCACGTCACCGGCTCCGACGCCCAGGTCTACCCGCCCATGAGTGATCAGCTCCGCGCAGACGATATCCCGATCATGGAGGGTTTCAGCGCCGCCCACCTGCAGCCGGCCCCGGACTGCGTGGTCATCGGCAACGCCCTGTCCCGCGGCAACGAGGCCGTGGAATACGTCCTCGACAACGACCTGCCCTATACGTCTGGACCGGAGTTTCTCGCACAGCACATACTGGCCGGCCGCAAGGTGATCGCCGTCGCCGGCACCCATGGAAAGACCACCACGTCCAGCATCGTGGCATGGCTGCTGGAGGCGGCGGGCCTGGCGCCGGGTTTCCTCATCGGCGGAGTGGCCAATAACTTCGGCATCTCTGCCCGCGTCGGCGACGGGGAATTCTTCGTGGTGGAGGCCGACGAATACGACACCGCGTTTTTCGACAAACGCGCCAAGTTCGTCCACTACAAGCCCCATACATTGATCCTCAACAACCTGGAATACGATCACGCCGATATTTTTCCCGACATGGCGGCCATACAGTGGCAGTTCCATCAGCTGATGCGCATCGTCCCCGGAACCAGTCTTGTCATCGCCCCGCGGGAGGATCTATATCTGCAACAGGTCTTGCAGCGCGGCTGCTGGACCCCCGTGGAGTACATTGACGACGGCGGGGCGGGTGCCGGTTGGCACGCCCACGACTGCTCGGCGGACGGCAGGCGCTTCGAGGTGACCCGCGGTGACGCTGCGTTCGGCACCGCGTCATGGACCATGACGGGACGTCACAATATCCACAATGCCCTTGCCGCAGTGGCGGCGGCGGCCCACGCCGGCGTCCCGGCGCAGCAGGCAGTGGCGGCCCTGGCGGGCTTCAAGGGGGTCAAACGCCGTCTGGAGGTCATCGCCAGCATCGGCGGTATCACGCTCTATGACGACTTCGCTCACCACCCCACCGCCATCGACACCACCCTCAAGGGACTGCGCGGCCTGGCGGGCGAGGGGGAGCGCATCATCGTCGTACTGGAGCCACGCTCCAACACCATGCGCCTGGGCGTGCACCGGGAGACCCTGGCGCCTGCGCTGAAGGAAGCCGACAGTGTGGTGCTTTATCAAGCCCCTGATCTGCCCTGGTCTCTGCAGACCGTCGCCGATGCACTGACCCGCCCCACGCGGATATGCGACTCCGTCGATGCCATTGTCGAGTATGTGGCGGGGCTCGCCCGGACCGGCGACCACATCGTCATCATGAGCAACGGCGGATTCGGCGGTATACACCAACGACTCAAGCATGCATTATTAACCCGTGAATCCCATGAAGGCGTTGAGTAAATGAATCAAGCCATCGCCCTGGCCATGACCGGCGCCTCGGGGGCAGCCTACGGACTGCGCCTGCTGGAGTGCCTGCTGCAGGCGGATAAACATGTCTATCTGATGTTGTCGTCGCCGGCCCAGGTGGTGATCGGGATGGAGACGGACTTAAAACTCCCCGGTCGCAGCGCCGAAATCCAGACCTTTCTCACCGCGCACTACCGGGCCAGGCCCGGCCAACTGGAGGTCTTCGGCAATGAGCAATGGACGGCGCCGGTGGCCAGCGGCTCCAGCACACCCCGCGCCATGGTGGTGTGCCCATGCACCAGCGGCACCCTCTCGGCCATCGCCCACGGCACCAGCGACAACCTCCTGGAGCGGGCCGCTGACGTGATCATCAAGGAACAGCGCCGATTGATCCTGGTCCCGCGCGAAATGCCGCTTTCCGCCATTCACCTGGAGAACATGCTCGCCCTGGCACGCCTGGGCGTCACGCTTCTGCCCGCCTGCCCGGGCTACTATCACCGCCCCGAGAGCATCGCCGATCTGGTGGACTTCGTGGTGGCGCGCATTCTCGATCACCTGGACATCGAACACCAGCTGGTTCCGCGGTGGGGAGAGTAGGCACGGTTTCGTGTTGCGCATTCCGGCCCGGGGCGCTGCCCCGGTGGTTGCGAGTTGCGGTTTAAATAAAGGTGCTTCGTTCGCGCTAGTGCGCTACGTATACGGCAAGCAGCATCAACATGCCTACCCATACGGCGCCGACACTCAGCAACAATACCGCCGCGGCGGCACAGTCCTTCACCAATTTGATGCGCGGGTGTTCGTCGGGGTGCAGGTGGTCGGCGAGATTTTCGATGGCGGTGTTGAGCAGTTCCATGGCCAGGACCAGGGCGATCATGCCGCCGACCAGCGCCCACCATATCAATCCCGGCCGCAGCCACGCCATGACCAGTACCACGACGACGGCCGCCGCCGTGTGAGTGCGCAGGCTGCGCTCACCGACCCAGGCAGCGCGGAACCCGGCCCAGGCATAGCCGAAGCGTTTACGCAGCGGGCTATTTTTCAACGTCCCCGCCTCCTCCCGCGGTGGCCGGCCTGATCAGCAGCACCGATCCGTCCCAGCGAACCTGTCGCGCGGTACCGTTCACGGCAGCGGGATCGCGTTTAACATCACGCCACGCAAAGCCGCGCAGATCGTCCTGCAGGCGCCGCAACGGCGTATCGAAATCCCGGTCCGGCAGTGGCAGCGATAAGAAGATCAGTGGTTCTTTGATTATCTGAAACGCCACATAGCCCACCCACAAAGCCCCGTCCCCAGGCCCGCCGGTCAGTGTGGCATTGGCCCTCCACAACCGCAATACCAGCTGTACGCCCGGACCGGCATCGCGCACCAACCGTATGCGTTCGTAATGACCGTCGTGAACCTCAGGCAGCACCGGCAACTCCGCGACGACTGGCTTCGGCTTGAGCCACAACAGTGTATTGGCCACCGTCAATGGGGGCGGAAGGGACCAGCCTCGCTGCAGCAGCCGGGCCGTCACGTTCGCGGCGTCGCCCTGCCACTGTACGGTGAAGGGCTGTTTGGATTTACCCAGGAAATCCACCCGTTGGGACGCAAGTGTGCGCCATGCGTCCCGCCACCACTGGGCGGGAGTGAGGACGACGCGCTGGGCGGCAGCAGGCCGGTGCGCCACTTCAGCGCCCTGATGGAACTGCCACGCGGCGGCGGCGGCGAACACCAACAGGGCAACGCCTACCGTCCCCGTAACGCGCACGCCGGAGGGATTGTGACGACGGTACGCGACGCCCAGCAGCACCAGCCAGGCAAACGCCACCGATAAGGTCACCAGCAGTTCGGAAAGCGGCTCAACGCCGAAATACAAGTGCGCCAATGCCACCGACAGCACAACCAGACTGGCCATCAGGTAAGGCGCCCAGCGCCAGCCCATAGGCAGCTCCCTGGCCACCACGAGCGAGACAAACCCATATACCATGGCGCTCGTCACCGGATTTTTCGCGAAGGTGGTGGCGCTGGACGAAGCGCCGTGCTGTCCAATCAACACCGTCTGCCAGGCATGATAGACCGCGATCAACACCACGCCGAAAATGATGGCAGACAGCCAGTGGACCACCGCCGGCCAGTTGCGCCGCCATGACCACCACCCCGCCACGGCGGCAACCACCGCAGTATTGACGCCGGCGCCGCCCAGGCCACTCAGCCACCCCATCAGACGGTCCGCAAACGGCGTGCTCAATTCATGGCTGAATGTGAGCAAGGCGTGATCAAGATTCGACTGCGGCGCAATGTGCAACACTGTTGCCATGACTGTCACGGTCAACACCGTGGCGCCGAGCAGCATCAGGGCAAACAGCAGCAGTCCCCTGGACTCCGACTGATAAGGGTCAAGGACCGCCGCCGCGATACCACCCAGAAAACGGTGCGCGCGACTCCAATTCAATATGCCTGCGACCAATAACGCGGTGCGCGGTTGGAGAAAGCCCACCATGTGACGCACCAGCCATACGGTCAGCCACAGCAGCACGATCAGGATGACCAGCAGCACCGCCAGGCGCGTCGCCACCGCGGCCGCCAGACCCAGAGAGGCGGCAAACACAATGCCGGGCACGATATATGCCGGCGCCCAGGCGATGGACGACAGACTGTCGATGATGATGAAGCGCGCCGGCGACATGCCCACCATGCCGGCAATGGCGGGCACGATGGCGCGTATCGGTCCGACAAAACGGCCGAACAGAACGCTCTTCCCGCCATGGCGGGTGAAAAAGGCCTCGCCGCGGGACAGTAAGTGGGGATAGCGGCGGAACGGCCACAGTGTGCGCAGTCGTTCCTTGTAGTGACGCCCCAGCCAGAAGCTGAACACGTCCCCAATGGTCGCACCCAGGGCGGCGCACCCCAGCGTCGGCCACAGGTCGAGCCTGCCCACCGCGATCAGGGCGCCGGCGCCGAACAACATGATTACACCGGGGACAAAAAACCCGATCACCACCAGGGACTCCGAGAACGTGACCAATACCACGATGATGCCCGACCAACCGGGATGAGTACCGATCCAGTCCAACAGTGGTTTGATCCATGCAGATTCCATAGCCGGATTATAAAGAACCGCCGGCGCGTCCATGCGCGCGCGCGTTATACATCGCCGCGGCGCCCGTCAACGCCCGGGGTTCGGCACGGCCGCGCGGGCGGCGCCGAGCTTCAACAGGGCGATACCATTCCTGGAATACAGCAGGTCATAGTTCCTGAACTGCCCCAGCTTGGTGGACTTGGTCACCACCACGTCGCCGGGAACGGGATCGCGCCGCACCACGGTGTGTCGGCTGTAGACACCGAAGCTGGGACGATCCAGCCCCCACATGACCACGTCCTTGCCCAGAGACCTGGCGATCAAGGCCGCCTCTTTCACCGGCTGCTGCTGTATGGCGCCCACCACGGGCAATAGAAATTGCGACACGCCGAGGGTCATCAGCAAACCGCAGATGATCAGCTTCAATGTCTGTGACAGCCGCCGGTCGACGACAAAATAGATAGCGATCAACACAGCGGCGGCAAAATACCCCCGATAGGACATGGAAAAATACTGCTGGGGGTCATGCAGCATGGCCGCGACGAACTTGTCGTGAATATGAGGCACAACCATCGCCACGATCTGCGGCAGCAGCGCCAGAAAGAGGAATAACAGAATGGCCGGCAGGAATGCCAGCCAGCGGCGGCGCAGTTCACAGAAGTGCAGCCCCAACAGCATGAATACCGCCGTCAAACCATACAGGATGTAATGGGGCAGCTTGGTGCTGGACAGGGAGAAAAGTACGAATACGAAACCGAACCACAGGATCAGATACAACTCCAGGTCGTGACTCAGCAGCGACTTTGTGCGGGCGCACAGCTTGATGAACACGGCGCTATACGGCATCAGCGCCAGCAGCGCCACCGGCACGTAGTAGAAATAGCCGCCGCCGTGACCCTCCATGGTGCCGGTAAAACGCCCGATATTATGGTGTCCGAAGAACCCCTGGATAAAACCCTCCCCCTTGGCCGCGAATTCCAGCACGTACCAGGGCAGTGCGATGACGAGGAACAGCACCACACCGAGGGGATCAAACGCTGCGCGCAGCCAGCCACGAAAATCCCGCCGCAGCGCGAAGAACATGCCGCTCACCGCCAGCGGTATGAGCACGGCAACGGGCCCCTTGGTGAGAAACCCAAGTGCCATGGCGATGAACGCCAGGTGCAGGAAGCGCCGCTGGCGCTCGCGGTAATACAGATAGACCGCCGCCATGGTGGCGGTGAGAAACAGATTCAGCAGGGCGTCGGCAATGGCGGCCTTGGCGATGACCGGCACCAGCAGCGACGTCGCCATGATGCACACCGCCAGCAGGCCGTCACGGGCGGCGCCGACGCGCCTGATGAACACGAACACCACCAGCGCCCACAGCGTCGCCGCCACGGCAGACGGCAAGCGCAGCGCTGCTTCGTTGAGCCCCAACACTGACACACTGAATGCCTGCATCCAGTAGATCAGTATGGGTTTGTCGTAACGCGGCTCGCCGTACAGGGTGGGAGAGATCAAATCATGGCGCACCAGCATCTCGCGGGTGGCCTCACTGAACGCCCCCTCGTCCACGTCAAACAGCGGCAGGGTCCCGAGATTGTCATAAAACCCGATGACAACGGACAGGACGGCCAACAACGTGAGGCCGTGGCGGGATAACAGGGTCGGCATGGTGACGGGTCGCAGTGGCAGGGTTAGGGGATCAAATCCATGAGTATGCTTCCATTAGCTGTGTCGCCGAGGGTCATTATAAACGCGAACGGCATGCTCCCCGGCCAATCGATTTATTTCCGTGCCTGACACTATAAAGAAATCCTAATACGTACCGTTAATCCAGACCATGAGGGGTACGCCCCGGGAGGCATACGAATATGAGCATTAACTCATTAAATTCATTCAATTTGTTCGGTGATGCAGGGTTCAGCCCGTGGCGCTTCCTGGCGGGGCTGAAGGTTGCAACGCCGGCGGACGCCAGCTCCGGCCAGCAGAATACACCCGTGCAGCCCGCCGTGGCGGCAACGCCCGCCGTCACACCGCCGACCATCACGGCAGCGGCGGTCGATCCGGCCACGTTGGGCAATACGTCCGGCACCGCAACCGGCGCGTCCACTGCGCAAACGGGCACCCCCGCCCCGGCCGCGGCGGATGCCGGCGGCGTTCAGCCGGCGGCCACGCCACCCGCGTCCCAGCAACTGGCCTACAGCGACTGGCAGCAGAGCAATCGCCTGGAAATGACCATTCACACCCGGGAGGGCGACACGGTAACGCTGTATATCCAGCGCGATCGTTCAGTGACGGACGCCCTGTACCTGCAAAATGCTACCGACCAGCAAAGCGTTGCGCTCAGCCACAATACCCAGTCCAGTCTCAACATCAGCTATGCCGTGGACGGCAATCTCAGCCAGAGCGAACTCAATGCCATTGATCAATTGGCGCAACAGGTGGGCAAACTGGCGGACAAGTTCTTTTCCGGCAATGTCCCTGCCACCTTGAACAAGATCAAGGCCCTGGGATTCGACAGCCAGACCCTGACCGATTTCGCCCTGCAGATGAGTGTGTCCGAGACGAAAACCGCGGTCCAGGCCTATACCAGCACCGGTCAGTTGGGCACGGACGGCACCGCCACCACGGCAGCGGCGGGCGACGTAGCCAGCCTGGCCGGTTTTACCCAGGGATTGAAACAGCTATTGTCCGATAAGCAGCTCAATACAAAATTCGATACCGGCAGCGTCGTCAAGGATGTATTCCAGCATGTGGGCGACCACCACGGGCGCTCGCATCACCACGGCCATCATCACCGCCACGATTTCATGAGTGCCCTGAGTGACATCATGGATCAGCTCACACAACTCGCCCAAAACGATCCCAGTACAGCGGCAGCGGCTCCGACCCCGACGCAGCCCGATCAGCCGCCGGCACCATCAGTATCCAGCCAAGCGGCGTAACGACCGTCGGCGGCGTCAACCGGCGACGATACGGATGCGGCTGACATCAAGCCCGGACAGGTCCACCGCCTGGAGACTGGCGGCGCTGAAGCAGGTCCCGGCCAGCACCGCGCCGTGAAAGCGGGCGCCGGTCAGCACGGCACCGCTCAGATCGGCGTCGCTCAGATCGGCACCGCTGAGATCGGTACTGCTGAGATCGGCCAGACGCAGGTCCGCCCCGGTCAGGTCGGCGTTGCTCAGATCGGCATGGGCCAGATCGCATGCCACCAGATTGGCATCCCGCAGGGACAGACCCGCCAGGCCTGCGCCACGCAGAGACGCGGCATCAAGGCAGGCTAGCTGGTCGAAACCCTTTTTGTCGTAGATGTAAATCACCCCGGTCACCTATTCCCCATCGATGGCCACTTCAAATCCGATCCGGCCGCACTTGCTCCCCGCCAGGCGGCAGCCTTGCGCCACGGCATCGTCCAGCGTACCGCCCGCCGCCAGGCGGTGAATGACGCCGGCGTTAAAGGTGTCACCGGCGCCCACTGTCTCAACCACGGCCGGCGGCGGGCGCGCCGGCTGGTACAGCACCTGCCCTTCGGGACCGACAGCGTATGCCCCCGCCTCGCCCCAGGTACAGATCACCTGGCTGCGCGGCAGGCGACGGTGCATGTCCGACAGAAATCCGGGGGCCTCCGCCCAACCCGCCGCACGCACATAGTCGCGGGAAAACAGCAGCACCCGGGCATGCTCGAACAGCTTCTCGATCCCGTCGCGGGGCTTTTCGACCTCCACGGAGCACACCGCACGATGACGGTCGCGCGCCAGCGAAGTCAACATATTCAGTGTGGCCTCGACGTTGCGTCCTTCGAAGTGTACCCAGTCAAAGCCAGACAGGTCGATACGGGCGAAATCCCCGTCTCCGAACTCGACCAGATCGCGGTAATGGGTGATGGTCCTGGAACCCGTGGCGCGGCTCAGCAGGATATAGGAGGTGGGCGCCGCGCCACGGGCCTCGATCCGTGCATGACGGGTATCGACTCCGCACCGCCGCAGGTCTTCCAGGATCCATTCACTGGCGGCGTCCGCCGCCAGTACACCGCCCCAGGCACACTGGCAGCCCAACCGGCTCAACACCACCAGGGTATTGGCGGCGTTGCCGCCGCGCGCCATACGCTGTTCGATGATGCGTACCTTGGCGTCTTCGGGGGGATAGACCTCCACGGTATTGATCACGTCATAAGTGGCAACGCCGATGCCGAGCACGCGGGCCATATGGCGGGGATTACATCGATGAATTCATGTGGACAGCGGCTTGGGCCTGAGGACCACCATCGGCACCAGCAGCACGCCGAGGATGTCGAAGACAATCCAGAAAGCGACTATGTAGAGCAGGTATTTAGAATCGTGGTAGATATAGGTCAGGGCGGCAAACCAGGCCACCATCTGCACATAGGCCAGGAAATGAAAGGCGCCCAGCACCACCGGGTTGTCGGCCAGGCGCGCATTGCAGTTGCTGCAATGGACCTCCCGCCACAATCCCATCTTATATTTGTCAAACACCGATATGGTCGGCTGCTCACAGCGCTTACACTTGAACATGCGGCGGTTCCCCATGCAGATGACGGTCCTGGAAGTGAATACCATACGCCATGTCATGAATCATGACGCCCCGCAGCCACTCCACCTTCTATATAATATGATAGTGTAAATAATTGTGGTCCCCGCGGCCAATGCAAAGCCGCCAGCCACCCAATCCAATCCAATGCTTTATATGCAAACGAAATTCAGAGCATTCATTGCCGCCGTATTGCTGCTGGGCGGCGGCCTCCTGGCCGGCTGTGACGGCGATACCCCCCTCATGAATCAGATCAATCACGGCAATAAGGCCGGGGTGGAAAAGCTCATCAACGCCGGCGCGGACGTGAACGCCAAAAACAATTATGGCTGGACACCACTTATGCACGCGGCACGCATCGGCAATACCGAGCTGGCCATTATATTGCTGGACCACGGCGCCAAGATTGACGCCCGCGACCAATCAGGCTGGACGGCGTTGATGCGCGCGGCGGCGAAAGGCCACACCGACACCGTCAAGCTCCTCATCGAGCGCGGCGCCGACGTCAACGCCGCCAACAAATCGGGCTGGACGCCCCTGCAGTGGGCGGCGCTGCAGGGCCACAAGGCCATCGTGGAACTACTGATCAAGCACGGCGCGGATCTCAATCATAAAAACGATGAGGGCATGAGCGCACGCATGCTGGCCGGCAAGGAGGGCCATGGTGAGGTTCTATTCATGCTGGACAAGGCGGGCGCCACCGAATGAGTCGTCACAACACTGGCCCCATGCGCCCGACTAAGGGATAATGGGACATTCGCCATGCCATAAATCTTATATGGATCAACGCGAGAAAGACAGGCGCAGGAAACGCGACCGACGGGAAGACATCCGCTGGGAAACCACTGACCGCCGATCCAAAAAGGACCGGCGCAAGGACCGGCGGGCCTGGGACGATGCAATCCGCATCGACAGACCGGATCGTGAACGCGACGATTGACACGCATTCTGCACAAACACACTTACCAGCGTAATGCCAGCCATGAAGCCACTCATCTACAAGACCCTCTGTTGCATGATCACCGTGGCGGCGCTCGCGGCCTGCGGCTACAACAAATCCGGTCCCACGGACCCGGCACCCATCGATGACAAGGCCGCCCTCGAAAAACTCGCCGACAACTACAACAAGCTCGCCGACAAGTTCCCGCGCAGCCCCATGCAACTGTCGCCGGGAGAACGCAAGGCGTTCGTAGAACAGGTCTTCATCAATTCCGGCTACAGCTACAAAGCAACCTTGCACGAAATGGCCACTGCGGATATCGATTTCTCCAAAAAGAATGTCAGTGACCTGGCCCAGTTGCTGACCATTCCGCAGCGTAATGTCAGCTCGCTGAATGACGTCGAATCCATCTATTCCGCCACCGAACTCAAAGAAATGGCGGCGTTGGAAAAACGCATGAATCAGTAGCCTGCCGAACCCGGCGCAGCCCTTGGGCATGACCACCCTGCACATACGCACCCCGCACCCCTGGGACGTGACACCGGCGCAGGCAGTGCAGCTGCAACGGGAATTGGCCGGGCGCGTGATCACGCAAGGCAGCATCGCCGGCCTGCGCCGCGTCGCTGGGACAGACGTGGGCTTCGAGAATAACAACACTGTGACGCGCGCCGCCGTGGCGGTACTCGATTACCGTGACCTCAGCCTTGAGAGCCATGCCATCGCGCGCCTGCCCACCACCTTTCCCTATATCCCGGGACTGCTCTCATTTCGCGAAATCCCCGCCATCCTGGCGGCACTGGCGCAATTGTCCACGGCACCGGACCTTCTGCTGTGCGACGGCCAGGGCATCGCCCACCCGCGGCGTTTTGGCATCGCCTGCCACCTGGGCGTGCTCACCGGCCTGCCCGCCATCGGCGTGGCCAAGACACGCCTCCTCGGTGAACACGCGCCGGTGCCTCAGACCAAAGGGGCGTGGCGTCCCCTCATGGACAAGGGAGAGCGCATCGGCGCGGTACTGCGCACACGTGTAAACACACGCCCGCTGTTCATCTCGGTGGGCCACCGCATCGGCCTCGAAGAGGCCATCGATATCGTCATGCGCTGCGCCCCACGCTACCGCCTGCCCGAGACCACCCGCGCCGCTCACCGCCTGGCCTCCGGCCCCTAGGTGCTCAAGCGCATCGCTTGCGGTTCCACTGACAGCGGATTTCCCCTACACTAACCACTGGTCCCCGCCCGCATCATTACAGGTCAACACATATGAAGACGGCGAATTTTTCGCGATTACTCCCTATTGCCGCTGTGATCATCATCGCCGCGCAGGCCGCGGGCGCGGGCACCGCCGACAAGGACATGGTCCTGATTCCGGCCGGTGATTTCTACATGGGCAGCGACAAGACCGACACCTCTGGAGAGGGTAAGGAATTCGGCACTGCCAAGCCCCTCTATCTGGACGAACACCCACGCCACAAGGTACACACCGGCGCCTATTACATGGACCGCTACGAGGTCACCAACACCGAATACCGGGATTTCGTGATCCAGGCCAACTACCAGGTGCCCCCCCAGTGGGAAAAAAACGGCTACCTGCTGTCTCGGGACGTCCTCAACATCGCTGATGTAGACAAGCTGCGCGGCCTGGCGGCCAATACCTTCAAGCTGGATATGGACACCCGCAAGATGTCCAAGGCCGCGCTGCTGGACGCCATCGAGAAGCATGAACACACTCTGGACAACCTGCCGGTCACCACCGTGAGCTGGTACAACGCCAATGACTACTGCAAGTGGGCGGGCAAGCGGCTGCCTACCGAGGCGGAATGGGAACGGGCGGCCGGCGGTCCCAAGGGCCTGACCTTTCCGTGGGGCAATACCTGGAACGGCAATGACGTCAACGCCGGTGATGACCCGCGCTGGACGGAGGGGGTGTCACCGGTGGGGTCCTATCCGGGGGGCAAATCGCCCTACGGCCTGTACGACATGGCGGGCAATGTCATGGAGTGGGTGGCGGACTGGTACGAGGCGTACCCGGGCAACGACTACCAAAGCAAGGATTACGGCGAGAAGTACAAGGTGCTGCGCGGCGGCGGGTGGGGCGGCATCGGCCACTACGCCATTCACCACTTTTACCGCACCAGGTACCGCTTTTACATCAACCCCACCGCGGCCTTCAACGACGTGGGCTTCCGTTGCGCCAAGGACGCCAAGCCCTAGACCCGTAGCGACACCACGACCTGGAAATACCCGCGTAAACGCACTAGGACTTGGTGGTATCGCCGCCGTTGCGGTACACGGCGTTGGGAAACGGCATTATGTTCTCACCGACCGCGGCGGATGTGATCCGGCCGGCCCCCTCTTTTTCCACTTCGTCGATGCGGATAATCGCGTGCACGGGGATCGAGACCTTCTTCACGCCCTTGAACTCTGACTTCAACTGCTCCTCCGCGGGGTCCACCACCACCGAGGACTTCTCGCCGAACACCAGCTGCTCCACTTCGATGAAGCCGTACAGGTCACTCTGGCGCACGCGCCGGGCATAGAGCTCATACTGCTTGCCCTGGCTGTAGAACAATACCTTGTAAATGTGCCGCTTGGTCATGGGTTCAACACTCCAGGGGGTGTCAGACAAGATTAACACACCGCTTCGAGCAAAGGCAGCGGGCGGGGGGCGGTTGTCGTTCCCGGTCTCGCAGCTCCCTGCTTGTCATTTCACTGTGAAATATACCGGGTGATATATCCGTTACATCCCCTGATATAGGCGGCCAACTCCTCCATGAATCCCGAAAACAGCGACGCCTTCACCGCGGGATAGTCCATCAGCGCCCGATGCCAGGCCTTGACCCGGGGCGCCGCATCGAACAGCCCCAGGCCGCACATGTCCTCCATCACCGCCAGGCGTATCAGCAACGGGGCATAGGCCGCGTCCACCAGGGAGAATCCGGCACCGTTGAAATACGGACCTTCGCCCAGCTGACCCTCCAGGCGGGACATATCGGTCATAAGTTGATCCTTTCGGGTGTCGAAGCCCGCTTTGTCCGCCGCTGTCATGAGCCCGTAGCGGCTCTTCAGCAGCTTGTCGCCGAACTCGATCCATGCCCTGTTGTGCGCGCGCCGCAGCGGGTCCCGGGGATGCAGGGCGGGAGGTTGGGTTTCATCCAGGTATTCGTTGATGATGGCGGACTCGAACAACACCGCATCACCCACGCGCAACACCGGCACCTTGCCCAGGGGCGAGAGCTTTAAAAACCACGCCGGCTTGTTGCTCAAGTCCACGTAGGTGGTATCGAACTCCACCCCCTTTTCCGTCAGCATGATCACCGATCGGTGGACATAGGGACATAATTTGAAACTGATCAACTCGGGTCTGGCTGTAGTCATTAATTACCGCTCCCGTATATGCAGGTCGCCCCGGTGAGTCTCCTACCCGGTTTGATTTATTTTAACGTGCGAAGTTCGCGCACCACCGAGACCAGCAGAATGACGGCCGTCAGCAGCACCGCGATCAGCAGCGCCACGCGGTACCCCGCAATCAACGGATTGCGGGTGGCCGTCATTACCAGG
Organism: uncultured Gammaproteobacteria bacterium; assembly: GCA_964463055.1. Classification (GTDB taxonomy): domain Bacteria; phylum Pseudomonadota; class Gammaproteobacteria; order CAWJPQ01; family CAWJPQ01; genus CAWJPQ01. The sequence goes on from CAYXAX010000019.1 coordinate 21,678, forward strand.
TAAGCGGTATAGGCCGCGTAATATCCCAGAAACAACAGGCCCTCGCCGCGGGAAATGCGCCCCCCGGTGAAAAACACCGGGGCGCACACCAGCGCCGCCGCCACCATCACCGGTATATGTATGGCCAGCACCTGGGGAGACACGGTCAGTCCGTCATGCGCCGCCAGGCTGGAGAAACCCAGCACTGCAAGGAGATTGAAGATATTGCTGCCCACCGCGTTGCCCACGGCGATGTCCCGTTCACCACGTACGGCGGCCACGGCGGAGGTGGCCAGTTCCGGCAGTGAGGTACCCACGGCCACCACCGTCAGGCCGACGATCAGTTTACTGACACCCAGGGCCGCGGCGATGCTCACAGCCCCCTCCACCATCCAATGAGCCCCCAGGGTGAGCATCACTAAGCCTGCGGCCACCTGCATCACACTCATTGACCATGCCATGGCAGCGCCGTCCCGTGACACAACCGCCGCCCGCGAGGTTTCCCGCTCCGCCGGCGGCCGGCGCCGGTCGCGATGCAGCGTATACACCACATAGACTGTCAAACACGCCAACAGCAGCAGGCCATCTCCGCCGCTGATGCGCCCGTCCTCGGCCAGCCACCACAACGCCAGAGACAAGGCGATCATCACCGCCACATCGAAGTGCAACAGACGGCGGGGCACGGCCAGGGGTGCGATGGCGGCGGCCAGGCCCAGTACCAACAGCAGATTGAGGATATTACTGCCCACCACGTTGCCCACGGCGATGTCGGCCTCGCCGTTCCAGGCGGAGATCACGCTCACCGCGAGCTCCGGCGCGCTGGTGCCGAAGGCCACCACCGTCAGTCCGATCACCAGGGGTGAAACCCCGGCCATGACGGACAGGCGCACCGACCCGCGCACCAGGACATCCGCCCCACCCACCAGAATCAATAATCCGACTGCAAAAAGTATCCCCGTGATCATGGGGCTGGATGTCCTCCAGGCAACCGTGGTGCGTTACGCACACCCGTCAAGACATTCGAACCTGTAACATTCACAGCGGTGAGCACTCCCCATGGCGAATGCCGCACGGGTGCCGATATAAAATGGTATTGTCGCCCGCTCCGGCACATGAACACCGGCAAGTGCTTGATGCCGCAGTATCGCATTTAGGCGCTATAACTCTTAGTATTATTCGATTGTCCAATATCAAGGATCGTGAGGATAACCCCTTATGGATGATATTTCCTTCGCCGGAAAAGAGACCATCAACGCCCGCGCGCTGCTGGTGGGCGAACGTATCGGCCTGCGCTCCATGAAGGGCGAGGCCGGCCTCGCCCCGATTCAACCCATGATCACTACGGCGGGCGAGCACGGCTGCGCCGCGTTGTTCCGCTACGGCGTGGTGGTGTTGTTCAACGTCAGCGCCGTGGAGGAAGAGGCGTTCCTGCGCTATCTGCAGGGCTCCATTCACGAACCCCACCTGACACCGGAGCATGAAGAAGGGATCATCGGTTTCAACCCCCAGACCAATGAGCAGGTGGACAAGGACGGCACCGTGTGGCTCAACGGGCCCCAGGTGGAGCGCCTGCAGATCGTGGCGGACATCATGGCCAAGAGCGTGGTGCTGTCCTATTACGAGGCGAGCATCGCCGAGGTGTTCGACCGCATCGAGCCCTTGGCGGCGGAGCTCAAGCGCAGCGGCAAGGCCGGACACGGCGTGCGCGAGCTGTTGCGCCAGATCGGCAGTACCCTGCTGGTGCAGCACAAGACCGTGGGCCGTGTCGCCGTGGAGGAAAAACCCGACCTGCTGTGGGACCACCCGGAACTGGAACGCCTCTATCTGCGCCTGGAGGACGAATACGAGATCCACGAACGCTACCTGGCCCTGGACCGCAAACTGGACGTGGTCTCGCGCACGGCGGAGTCCCTGCTGGACCTGCTGCACCACAAACGCAGCCTGCGGGTGGAGTGGTACATCGTGATCCTGATCCTGGTGGAGATCTGCATCACCCTATACGAGATACTCATCGTCAACCGCCCCTGAAGCCGTGCCCGTCCAGGGGCGGCGTGGCGGGTGTCCGACCGAAATCTGCTATAATCCCCGGCATAAAGGCCGCTAAGTCCCAGGGTCGCCAGTCCCAGCGAAATCCCTTCCGGCACACATAACGATCCGTCTGCAGAGTCACTCTAAGGGGGCACATAAATGAAAGCAAAAGACCGCCGCCTCGCCACACTGAAATCCGACATACCCGAAGTGGAACCCGAGGAGGCCCTCAAACTCCAGGCTCAGGGAGCGGCCCTGGTGGACGTGCGCGAGCGCGACGAAATCAACCAGGGCAGTCCCACCGGCGCCCTGCGCCTGGGCCGCGGTTACCTGGAGCTGCGCATCGAAGACGCCGTGGATGACCCGGACCGCACTGTGCTGCTGATGTGCGCCGGCGGCACGCGCTCGCTGTTCGCCGCCGAGAGCCTGCGGCAGATGGGCTACAGCGACGTGCGCTCGGTGGCCGGCGGTTTCAACCGCTGGAAGAACCGCGGCCTGCCCTTTGACGTGCCACGCTTTCTCAGCGACGAGGCGCGGGAGCGCTATGCCCGCCACCTGCTGTTGCCCGAGGTGGGTGAGGCGGGACAGATCAAGCTCATGGACAGCAAGGTGCTGTTGATCGGTGCCGGCGGCCTGGGCTCCCCGGCGGCCTTCTACCTGGCGGCGGCGGGCGTCGGTACCCTGGGCCTGGTGGACTACGACGTGGTGGACCGCAGCAACCTGCAGCGCCAGATCCTGCACACCGATGCCAGCGTATCCACCTCCAAGGTGGCCTCGGCGCGCCAGCGACTTGAGGCCCTCAATCCCTCGGTAAAGATCGTCGGTCACGAGACCCGCATCAGCAGTGAGAACGTGGAGGAACTGCTGTCCGGTTACGACATCGTGGTGGACGGCACCGACAACCTGCCCACCCGCTACCTGATCAACGACGCCTGCGTCAAACTGGGCATTCCCAACGTGCACGGCGCCGTATATCGCTTCGAGGGCCAGCTCACGGTGTTCTGGCCCGCCAACGGCAAGCGCCCGTGCCCGTGCTACCGCTGCATGTTCCCCGAGCCACCGCCGCCGGACATGGCCCCGTCGTGCTCAGAGACCGGCGTACTGGGCGTGCTGCCCGGCGTCATCGGTCTGCTGCAGGCGGTGGAGACCATCAAGCTGCTGCTGGACGTGGGCGACCCCCTCATCGGC
>CAYXAX010000020.1:0-24133 GCA_964463055.1 uncultured Gammaproteobacteria bacterium
CCGACGGCTATGCCCGTGAAACGGGTAAGCTGGGCGTTTGCTGCGCGACCACGGGCCCTGGCGCGACCAATATGATTACAGGGCTTGCATCGGCCTACCAGGACAACACACCCCTGCTGGTACTCACTGCACAAAGCCCTCTAGGAACATTTGGGAAAGGCGCGGCACAGGAATCATCCTGCACAGGTATCAATACAGTAGAGATGCTCCGCTACTGCACCAAGTACAGTTCTCTGGTGTCCCATGGCTCGCAATTGGAATGGAAACTCGCCAGCGCCTTGATTGCCGCCCATCAAGCGCCCATGGGACCGGCACATCTGAGCATCCCTCTGGATCTACTCAGATCAGCAACACATGCGGGACCCGCTTATGACCTGGCAGAACTCATTAAGCCCACGTCTTTTTCCGACCCCAAGCTGAATTCACAGCTCTGTGATTTAATCGCACAGTCAAAAAAATGCGTGTTCCTTATAGGCGAGCGCTGCGCTGAGGCCGTGGACACAATACTTGATTTATCTATCATCCTTGATGCCAAGGTAATCGTTACACCCCAAGGCAAAGGGCTGGTGAGCCCTTACCACCCTCAGTTTCGCGGAGTATTCGGTCTTGCCGGGCACCAAAGTGCCGGCGCCGTCGTGCAAGAGCCGGACGTTGATCTGGTTCTTGCAATCGGCACACGGCTAGATGAGCTCGCCACAAATGGCTGGGATATGACATCCCTGATGACAAACAAGCTTGTTCATGTGGATTCTTCACCCCATTATTTCTCCCGCTCACCCATGGCGCAGTTCCATGCTAATGGCGATCTGGTATCGATATTCACATATGTATACGATCACATAGACAAAACGAACGCAAAAAGACCTCAGCAACTGATATCTTTGTCGCAAGCCGGCACCAATGTCGTGAAATTTGAGAGAAGGATAGGAGAAAGGCGGGGAGTAGGCCAGATCCCTGTCACGGATAACAAGTTTGAGCCGCATACTTTCGAGAGACGCTCAACTGACAGACGCAATTCCTCGAACCCTGAGCATAACTTTCTGCGCCACTTTAAGTTGATGGACGAACACAAGTGTTATGACTCATCGCCCCCAGTCAAACCGCAGCGGTTGATGTATGACCTATCCCGTCTATTCCCATCAAATACACGCTTTGTTGCGGAAATCGGAAATAGTTTCCTATGGGCAATTCATTATCTTCAGCCGTTTAATCGGCGCACTTCGGGAAAGCGTACAAAAAATCATAATCTGTTCTTCACCGGCATGGGTTTTTCTTCAATGGGATGGGCCATCGGCGGTGCTATAGGCATTTCTGCGGCCTCACCCGGAAACCCCGTGGTGTGCATCACCGGCGATGGGAGTTTTCTCATGAGCGGGCAGGAAATCACCGTCGCCATCAGTGAATGCCTGCCGGTGATTTTTGTGGTTTTGAATGATTCGTCTTTGGGCACGGTAAAACATGGTCAGGTCATGGCCGGTGCGGAATCCATCGGGCATCAACTGCCCAGCATCAACTACGCCGACATGGCCAGAGCCATGGGCATCGATGCTTACACCATCAAATCCCCCGTAGATATGGTAGATTTGGACATCGAAGAGATCTGTAACCGATCAGGCCCGACGCTGCTTGATGTCTACATTGATCCTGATGAAGCGCCACCCCTGGGCGAGCGCCTGGAAATGCTTGCATCAGGCCGCATCGTCTAATTACCCATTCGTCGGATGCAGCTGCCATAAAATAGGGAATTTTGTGGCAGCTTTAGAATGTTATACTCAGGCCGATAGGTAAGCAAAACTCACTATAGGGGATATAGAGTTTGAAATCGCTACTTATCCGCGCCATTGCATTTACATATTTAACTTCAATAAGTTATGCAGTAATCGCAGAGCCCTCCCAGACCGAGGACCTCGAGAAGCTGTATGGTAACGCAGACTTTGTCAGCATAGCGACCGGTACCAAACAACCCATTTCCAAGGCCCCGGCAGTGGCCAGCGTCATTACGGCAGATGACATCAAGGCCATGGGGGCCACGAATCTGGACGAGGCACTGGAATCCGTTCCAGGCATGCATGTCTCAACCTCTTCATACTGGTTTAGCCCGATCTATTCCATCCGCGGTGTATATACCGATATCAATCCACAGGTCCTGTTACTGGTCAACGGCGTTCCAATCAATCAAGTCTACACCGGGGATCGTGGTGCAAGATCCACGCTTCCCATCGAGGACATTTCGAGAATAGAGGTTATCCGCGGTCCGGGATCGGCCGTATACGGCGCGGATGCATTTGCCGGCGTCATCAATGTCATTACCAAGGATGCCAAGGAAATCGATGGCACTCAGGTTGGCGCACGCGTCGGTTCGTTCAACACCCAACAAGGATGGCTGCTTCATGGCGGCACATGGGCCGGCTTCGATGTTGCATTTTCACTGCAGTGGGAGCACACCTCCGGCGATGACAATCGCATCATTACCGTGGATCAACAGACGGCATTTGACAATGCATTAGGCACGAATGCATCGCTGGCCCCGGGACCGGCGAACACCGGCCAACGCCGGCTGGATACGCGGCTGGATATTTCAAGGGATCAGTGGCGTTTTCGCGTATGGAATTGGCGCCAATATGATGTGGGAACCGGTCCCGGCGTTGCGCTTGCGCTGGACCCGTCGGGAACGGGTAATACCGATAATTATTTAACCGATCTGACTTATCACAATCCTCATTTGTCAAACGCCTGGGACTTTACGTCCCAGCTCGCATATATGTCTATAAACAGTAATACCAAGGCGGTACTCTTTCCCCCCGGTACGGTGCTGCCAATCGGCGCCAGTGGCAATGTGAATCCAGTAAACCCGGTCAATTTGGTGTCATTTCCTGACGGCCTGATCGGAACGCCCAGCCCCCAGGAGCAACACGCCCGACTCGACCTAACGGGCATCTACAGCGGCTTTGATAAACACAAATTGCGACTGGCGTCAGGAATCAATTGGGCGAGACTGGATGCCACCGAGTCGAAAAATTTCGGGCCGGGCGTGATTGATGGTTCACAGTCGGTGGTGAATGGAACGCTTACAGACGTCACCAATACACCATATATCTTTTTAACACCCCATGAACGTACGGTATATTATGCCTCCCTGCAGGATGAGTGGGCGTTTGCCCGCGACTGGGACCTGACCGCCGGGGTCAGATACGATCACTATTCGGACTTCGGCAACACCGTTAACCCACGCGCAGCCCTCGTATGGCAGACCCGATACGATTTGACAACCAAGTTTCTCTATGGCAGGGCATTCCGCGCACCTTCATTTTCCGAATTATTCACCATCAATAATCCGATACGACTAGGCAACCCAACCTTGGGTCCGGAAACCATTAATACGTTTGAGCTGGCATTCGATTACAACCCCACATTTAATCTCCACAGCACATTAAGCATATTCCACTACAACATAAAAGATCTAATCCTCAGCGTACCTGATAATACTGGCACCATATTCACATTCGAAAATGCAGGCGCCCAGGAGGGGCAAGGACTCGAATGGGAAGCTGACTGGCAATTAAGTAGGAATTTAAAGATAACCGGCAACTATGCATTTCAAAATTCAGAGAACAAAAATACCCACTCTGATGCAGGCAACGCCCCGCATCATCAAGTCTACGCCAGATTAAATTGGGAGTTTCTACCCTCATGGTCACTGGTTCCCCAGTTTGATTGGATCATCGACCGTAAACGGGTATCCGGGGACCCGCGGCCCAATCCCAAGAATTATGCTATAGTAGATCTAACGTTACGTAAGACGGAGTTGGCCGATCACTGGGAGCTGGCTCTGTTGGTCAAGAATCTGTTTGACCGGCATGCTGTCGAACCCAGCCCATACAGCGTAACAGGGGCGGCCGTACCCAATGACTTCCCGCTCCCGGGTCGCGCCTTTTACGGAGAAGTGCGATATAACTTTTAATCCTCGCAGCCAATCCTGACGATGAAGCGCAATAGCAAGGAAGTCTATAAGACACGATTAAGAAACAATCAATTCGCCCCGCGCCTTCGCACCCAGATCTGGTGCGAAACACCCAGCCCCGACAACCCGTATATTGCAAGCCACAGCTATTTACACGGCTATGACCTTTTTGAATTAGTAGAAAAGCGCAGTTTTGTAGACGTCTTTTACCTCCTATTCCAAGGCGAGCTTCCGACCGCAGCTCAGGCTGGCTTGCTGGAGGCTTTGATGATCGGGCTCATTAATCCCGGCACCCGCCACCCGGCGACACGTGCTGCAATAAATACCGGGATTGGCAAGACGGACACCGCTCACATATTGCCCATTTCGCTACTGACCATGGGCGGCAGACACTTGGGAGCAAACGAAGTGCCTGAGGCCATGCGCTTTCTGAACAAGCATTACCGTGATGATCCCCAGTACGTTGTAAAGAAACTGATCAATAGTTCGAATCGACCCCAGGAAGGCGATTGGCACATTGCGCCGGGCTTTGGCACACGTTTCAGCGGAATCGATACCATTCCAGCTGTGCTTGCAAAAACGCTCGCCGGGATGCCCGGTGAGACACCTGTTTTACAATGGGGAAGTCGATTAGCTGTTTTGCTGGAAGAGCAATCAGGTTGCGGCTGGCTGACAACTGGTGTCGCAGCGGCCGTTTTTTCAGACCTGGGCATTCATCCACGCGCAGGCGCGGGACTTTTTCAGCTGCTGTGTGCCCCAGGCCTTCTCGCCCATGGGCTGGAAATGTCCAATAAACCCATCACGGCCATTCCGTTCATTGACGACGACCATTATGTCATCGAAGAATAGACAATCGTCTCCACTCGAGTACTGGGACAAAAGGCGCGGAACCATCTATTCCCGCAAAGGTGGCGCGAAATTCTCCGAAGGCATTGTATTCAGCCATGGGCATTCCATTCTGGAAGACCTGGTAGGCAATATCACGTACACACAGATGCTGGTCCTCAATGCCACCGGCAGAATCCCGGAGCCACGGGTAGCCGCCTGGATCGAAGCTGCATTCATATGTTTGAGTTGGCCGGAACCAAGGATCTGGTGCAACCAGATTGGCGCACTAAGCGGTACCCTCAGGACTACTGCCGTTGCCGCTACCGCGGCGGGCATGCTGGCCGCAGATTCCACCATGTATGGGACCTTGCCCCTGATTGAGGGCGTTGCCTTTATTCAACAGGCGCTTGAAGAAAAAAAATCCGGCTCCACTGCGGAAGAGATCGTCGACAGACAATGTGCTCGCTTTCACGGAAAACCAAATATCGTAGGTTATGCACGTCCTATAGCGCGCGGTGACGAACGGGTGGTGGCGCTTGAAAGGACATCCAAATCACTTGGATTTGAAGTCGGCGATTATTTGTCGCTTGCCTATGAAATACAAGACGTTTTACTTGAGCGCTTCAGCGAAACCATGAACATCAACGGTTACGCCTCAGCATTTCTGTCCGACCAGGGATTCAGCGCTGATGAAATCTACCAGTTTTCCGCGATGTGCGTAAACAGCGGTGTTACCGCCTGTTACCTGGGCACCAGAGAACAACCACCGGAATCTTTTCTACCGCTTCGCTGCGATGATATTGAATATGCGGGCAAACCTATTAGGCCAGTGCCGGAACGAAACACCCAGGAGTGACAAACACAATCCACAAAAGGTCGGTGGTTAAGATGTCGTCGCTGCAACTGCCTCACCCTGTCTAAGCCCGCGTATCTGTTGCAATACAACCAGCAACTCAGCCCGGTCCACTGGTTTGCTCAGGAATTCCTCTGCACCCATGCTCATCGCCCGCGGGCGCTCGTCGATTACCGACACCACGATTACCGGTATATCCTTTAACTCACCGTCATTTTTCAACTGAGCCAGCAGGGTCCAACCATCGTTTGGCGGCTTGAGAAAGATATCGAGAATTACGGCGGCAGGGCTGACTTTCCTGATCTCGCCCAGCAAATCATGCTCGCCATCCACGGTATAGACCTGATACCCCAATTGACGAAGTGCGCGCGTCTGAATATCAATAAAATCCGCGTCATCATCCACAATCAAAATGGATGGGAGCCCTGAGTCCGAAGAGATTCTCACCGCCTGAGGCCGCGACTGTCCCGCCGCCTCGTCTCCGGCGAGACCTCCGCCAATATCACAAGCATCCTCAATGGGCAGGGGTATGCGCATGGTAAATGTCGAGCCCTCGCCCACACGGCTCTTCACGGTGATTTCACCACCCATCAACTGACAGTAGCGTTGACTGATTCCAAGCCCCAGGCCTGTCCCGCCGTAATCGCGCGTCGTGCTCATGTCCACTTGGCGGAATGCCTCAAAGATTTGATCCTGCATCTCCGCGGGTATCCCGATGCCCGTGTCCTCTACCTCAACCGACAGCAGACGCTTATTGTACTTGACGGACATGCGTATCCGACCGTCTTTTGTAAACTTGGCGGCATTGCTCAACAGATTGAGCAGAATCTGCCGTACTTTTCCGGGATCAATATCGATTACATCTTCGGAAAGATCGGCCTCGACTTCAAACTGGTTGTTATTTTTTATGATCATCGGCTCGACCGAATCCCGGACTTGGTTAAGCAGTTCTCTGAGACTGACGGTCTCAAGCCACAAGTCCATTCGACCCGCCTCAATCTTGGACAGATCCAGTACGCTGTTGATCAGCGACAGCAAATGGTGGGATGCATTCTTTACGCGCTTTAAATCGGCAACCGCCTCTTTATTGCCCTGGACCTCAAGATCCTCGGTAACCATTTCGGTATATCCGATAATGGCATTCATGGGCGTGCGAAGCTCGTGACTCATATTGGCCAGGAATTCTGATTTATGTTTGCTGGCACGTACCGCCTCATCACGCGCCTGGACCAGTTCCTGCGTGCGCAGGGCCACTTCCGTCTCCAGCATGTCCCGGTGGCGGCGCAGGCGCAAGTCCCTCTCCTCCAGGGTCTCCATCATCTTATTGAACGATTGGGCCATATGGGTGATCTCCGAAGGCCCGCGTATCTCGGCTCTGATCTGCGCATCACCTTGCTCATCGGCCTGGGTCATCACCTCGGAGAGGTTCTGCAGCGGCGTTGTGATTCGCTTGACGATCAATCTCAAAAAAACGAGCAGCGCCATGGCAAATCCGAGAGACAGTGAAATATTATCGGTAAAGATACTCCTCTGAGCCTTGATCAGGGACGCCTTTGAAATCACCACATGAACGGTACCCAATAATTCGGGTTTTGGCGGACTGGCCTGAAACGGTGAACCCTCCGCGACATCGCTGCTTCCGCTGGTATAGACAGGGCTGTAAAAGTCCAATGAATCCGCGGTCTCCCGGCCAAGGACGGCGCTTTTACTTTCCGGCTTCAGCGGGGCGGACCACGGATGGGCATTTGTGTTACCGCTCTCGAGCAGCCTCTTGCCATTCAGGTCCACAATACTGACATAGTCCACATCGGGAAACGCCAGGGTCGCCGCCGCGGAATCGGCGGCATTATCCGGCGACCCATATAACAGGGCCAGAATACTTTGGCGGGCGAAATTCTCCGTAACCTGTTTGCCTTGAAGTATCAGATGTTGTCGGGCGTTGCGGCTCGCGAGCCACGAAGTGGCGATCGATGCGATCAAGGCGAGCAGCACCAAGCCCACGACCATGGTGAGAAATAACTGGCGCTGAAAACTCGCCGCTGGTGGAATGATCTTTTCAATAATCCGCATGGCGCCGCCGATCATTGTGCCGGGAATACAAAATCAAACTTCTGCTGCCGTTGCACGGAAAACCCCAGCCCCAGATGCTCGGCCGTGCGGCGGTTGATGGCAAACTTGAGGTCCTTCAGGGCATAAATTGTTTCATGGACTTTATGGTCTCCGGACTCGACGCCGACCGCCAAGTCCGCCAGGCTGTGGCCGAGGGCCTCGTTATCGGGAAACACTGAAAACAGGGCACCCTTGCTGGCATGGGCGGGATTACTGGAGAACACCACCAAGTCCAGGTCCCATGCCTCGCGCAGAATCAACGGCAGGACCACCTGATCGTTTACCGTGGTCGAATCGATAGGCAGCCACAGGGCGTCTTTTTTTGGATCCACGATATGCAGTATCTCATTATAGTGAAATACCGCCTCCCTCAGACTGTCCGCCGTATAGCCCACCAATTTGATATTAAGCGCATCGGCCGCCTGCTGTGCCAACTTCATCATCCAGGCGTTCTGTCGCGGATTGTATACCACGTAGATTTGCCGGATGCCCGGCACCAGAGACAGTAGCCGTGAAAACAACGCCTTCGGATCCGCCGCCAGACTGATCCCCTCCACGTTCGCCTGTTCGTCTCCGGGCGTCAGCAACAATGCCCCACTGACTATGGGTATTTTATCAGTCGCCTGGGCGGCGGCATTGAGCCCGCGACGACCCAGCGCAATGATGACATCGACTTTCTGGTCTTTCAGCCACGCCTGTATTCCCTGGACATTGATGTCCTTTTCAACGATGTATTGCACCACCTTGTCTTGCGTTTCGCCCTCCAGCCCGGAGATGACGTTAAGAAAGATATTCTGATACGGTTCCGGCACATCGGGATACAGCACCCCCATGGTCAGCGGATCTGCAACGGCAATACTTTGATACGATATGAAAACAAGAAAATACAGCAATCTCCGGACCAGATAACCGGGATTACTATATCGACGACTAGTAATTTTCGAAACCGTGAAACAAGAAGAAACCAATCGGGTTAAGAAATTGACACTGCTGTATCGATTATAATTTTGCATCCAGTATCAACAAGCTATACCGCTGAGGGGCAAAACCAAGATCAGCCCATGATGTTATGATATACAGAGGTCGATAACCACGCATAAATGACAACCATGCCTGATCTGGTGTAATGAATCCAGGCACCGATCAACTATCACATAATCGTATCAATTGAAGAAGATGTGACGGCGGAGGATTGGATAACAGCTGGTGTTTACACCTCGATCAAGCTGACGCTGTAATATAGCAAAGAGAGCTACACAAAACCTCGACCCCTTTCACAGCTACCGCCCCCAAGCCCTTGGAATAATTATCCTATTATAAATCAAGCATCTGGCACTTTGACAGCTGGATAAAAAAAGTAGCATGCTAAGTACCTGTTTATTCAAGCCCATCCCTATTTAGATCAAATCTAATATGCCTGGGTTGCCTAACAAATGCCTAACATCAAGTCCATGACATTCGTCCCCGTGGGACCCATACGCACCAACGCCCCGATGTCTTGTAAATATGACCCGGCGTCGGCCCGGCGCAGTGCCTCATCTGCATCCAGCCCCAACCGCTCGCCCTCCATAACGGTATTATTATCGGCCAATGCCCCGGCATCTTCTGTCATCCCGTCATTTCCGTCGCTGCCTACCGAGACAAATGCCTTGGGGACAGCGCCCCTGATTCCCCGAGCCACCGCCAAGGCCAGACTCTGATTTCGACCACCCCGGCCGGGAAGCCGGGGCAGGCGCACTGCGGGTTCCCCGCTCCACACGTGGACGCCCTGAGGCCCCGTCAACAGGGTCGAGGCGATCTCCTTGGCGACGTTCTGATAATCACCATACAGCAATCGATCGTGACAGTGAGCCGTATATCCTTGACCCAGAACATAGTCCACGGCCGCCTGTCGCGCCATGGCCGGCGTGGCGATGATCTCTGATGTAACGCATCTAAACCAGGCACCATCGGGCGGTGGCGCTTCATGTATGCCTCGAAGCAAGTCGTCTATCCAATGAGGCGGCGCTGCGGGCGCAGATACCTTGCGCTGATCAGGCGTAAGCAGCCCGGAACCGATAAGTGCCGGATCATCCCCCGGCACATCCGAGATCAGCAGGTGATAGGTTCGGCGCCCCTTCAACCACTTGGCGAGGCGGCCGCCCTTGATACAGGAAAACCGCTTGCGCAGTCCATTCATGGCGGTAATATCCCATCCCGAACCCAACAACCACTGGTTGAGCCTTTGCAAGTCCGCAAGCTCGATGCCCGCGGGAAGCACCTCCACCAAAGCCGAGGTGCCGCCGGAGACCAGGAATATCAGCGTGGCATCCAGGGGCGCCTGGTCGAGGGTCTCGATAATCTGTCGACCGGCCAGGAGGCTGGCGTCATCGGGAATCGGATGTCCTGCGCTTATATGGCTGAAGTGGGGCAAGTCAGGGCAGGCATGCTCATCAAAACCGCGCTTGGAAATGACCAGGCCAGACGCAATCCGATTTCCCAGCACATCCACTGCACCCTGACTCATGGCCCCCGCCGCCTTACCCACGGCGATAAGCCATACCGGACCGGCAATGATCTGACGGGACAAGTAGTCCCTGACCCGGTCCCGCCCGTTGACGGCCTTCAACGCAGCATCGACGGCCGCGAGTAAAAGCCGTTTGGCGTCCACGACCTACCTATGAGATAGCTGGCTGAGAGCGTGGTGAACATCCCGCTTCAGGTCTTCCACGTCCTCCAAACCCACCGAGATACGCACCAACTCCTCTTTAATGCCGGCCGATGCACGTTCCTGCGCAGATAATCGTCCATGGGTCGTGGTCGCCGGGTGAGTAACGGTGCTCTTGGTATCACCCAGATTGGCCGTGATGGAAATGAGGCTCAATGCATCGATGAATTTCCAGGCCGCCTCCCGGCCGCCGGCAAGCTCGAACGCGACAATCCCCCCGAACCCGCCATGCTGTTGCCGCTTGGCCAGTGCGTGCTGCGGATGTGACGTCAGGCCGGGATAGTATACGTGCGTCACCGCTGGCTGTTGCGCCAGCCACTGGGCCAGCGCCAAGGCATTGCGGCTGTGAGCATCCATGCGCAGGCGCAGGGTCTCAAGCCCCTTGAGAAACACCCAGGCATTGAACGGGCTCATGGACGGTCCCGCCGTGCGCAGAAAACCGTATATCCCGCCTCCCACCACTTCCTCGCTGCCGATGACGGCACCGCCGATACAGCGCCCCTGCCCATCGATATATTTGGTCGCCGAATGAATGACGATATCCGCGCCGAGCCGCAGAGGTAGTTGCAGTGCCGGGGTACAAAAACAATTGTCCACGGCCAGCAGGCATCCATGGCGGTGGGCCAGTTCCGCCAGCTGGGCGATATCGGCCAGCTCAGTCAGGGGATTGGACGGCGTCTCCAAAAACAACAACCGCGTGTTCGGCCGGATCGCCTTTTCCCACGCGGCATAGTCGCTCAATCCCACAAAGGTGGTCTCCACACCGAAACGCGACAGTATATTGTTGAACAACAGCGTCGTTGGGCCGAAGATGCTGCGTGAGGACACCACGTGATCACCGGCCTTCAACAGCCCCATGCAAGTGGACAACACCGCCGCCATGCCGGAGGCCGTTGCCACGCAGCGCTCACCGCCTTCCAGGGCGGCAAGGCGTTTTTCGAACACCCGTACCGTGGGGTTGGTGAAGCGCGAATAGATGTTACCGGGCTTTTCACCGGCGAAGCGTGCCGCTGCCTCGGCGGCGCTGGTGAACGTAAAGCTGGACGATGTAAATATCGGCTCCGATTGCTCACCTTCGTTGGTGGTAAGATGACCCACGTGGATGGCCTCGGTGTCAAAGCCCGGCTTGTGGTTATGCGAATCGGACATCCCGCTTCCCCCTTGGACTAGGTTGTGGCTCACGTACCCGGCGGGCGGCAGGCATAAAAAAACCCGCGTTTGCCAAAGCGGGTTACGTCGCTTTAGCGAAATTTATTACGCGCCCGCAAGCTGAGCTCAAATCGGCGCGGTTTAACTTATCAACCGCAAGATTAGGAAATATCGCCCGGCTTGTCAATCGCCACGGGCGGCGTGGAATGACGCACGACGGGAGGATCAGGATACCTGATAGAGGCTGGAGGCCGTATCTGGGTCATCGCGTTGCTGTTTTGCCGCGTCATTGCGATTTTCTTCCAGTTGCGCCAGATAATCCGGGCTTACATCGCCGGTGACGTACTTACCGTCAAAAACCGAGGTATCGAATTGGCGAATCTTGGGGTTACCCTTGCGTACCGCACGGATCAGCGAATCCAGATCCTGGTATATCAATTTATCCGCGCCGATGGCGGCGGCAACCTCATCCTCGTCTTTGTTATGGGCAATCAGCTCGCTGGCGGCGGGCATATCGATACCATAAACGTTCGGGTAGCGCACCGGCGGTGCGGCGGAAGCGAAATACACCTTGTTGGCGCCCGCATCCCGGGCCATTTGTATGATCTGATGGGAAGTGGTCCCGCGCACCACCGAGTCATCCACCAGCAGCACGTTCTTGCGCTTGAACTCCAGATCGATGACATTCAACTTCTGATGCACGGATTTCTTGCGCTGCTGCTGGCCGGGCATGATGAAGGTACGGCCGATGTACCGGTTTTTGATGAACCCTTCCCGGTATTTCAAGCCCAGTTGATACGACAGCTGCAGGGCGGCGGTGCGACTTGTATCGGGAATGGGGATGACCACGTCGATGTCGCGACTGGCCCACTCCCGCTCGATCTTGTTGGCCAACTCCACACCCATTCGCAGGCGCGCCTTATAGACGGAAATATCGTCAATGATCGAATCCGGGCGGGCCAGATACACATACTCGAAGATACACGGGGAACTGATCGGATTCGGGGCGCACTGCTTGGTATGCAATTCACCGTCCAGGGTAATAATCACCGCCTCACCGGGAGCCACGTCCCGGATCACTTCGAACCCGAGGACATCCAGGGCCACGCTCTCCGAGGCAACCAGATACTCCGTCCCCTTGTCCGTGTCCCGCTTGCCGAAGACAATGGGGCGTATCCCGTAGGGATCACGAAAAGCGACCACGCCGTACCCGGTAATCAGTGCCACCGCCGCATAGCCGCCGCGGCAGCGCTTATGCACTCCCGCCACGGCATCAAAGACATCGTTCTCATTGATACGCAGCTTGCCGAAGCGATGCAGTTCATGGGCGAAAACATTCAGCAGGATCTCTGAATCGGATTCGGTATTGATATGCCGCAGATCTTCAATAAACAAGTCCCGCTTCAAGTCCTCCGCATTGGTAAGGTTGCCGTTGTGGGCCAATGCGATTCCATAGGGGGAATTGACGTAAAACGGCTGGGCTTCGGCCGAGGTACTGCACCCCGCCGTCGGGTAGCGCACATGACCGATGCCCAGATTGCCGCGCAGATCGATCATATTGCGGGTCTTGAACACATCGCGGACCAGTCCGTTGTCCTTGCGCAAATAAACCTTGCCTTCTTCGCACGTCATGATGCCGGCGGCATCCTGGCCGCGATGCTGTAACACCGTTAAGCCGTCATAAAGCGATTGATTGACATCGCCTTTACCTACCATACCGATAATACCGCACATGACTTATAACCCTTGGTAACGATTAAAAAGTATCAGCGACCGCCAAGACTCCCAACTGCATCCTGTATCTCGGCCTGAGGCACCCGTTTCATGAGCCAATGCGTCGCGCCAAGAAAGTAAGGCAGCAGTACTGACTCCTTCCACCATGGCTCATCACGTACCGGCATGGCGGATATCACCACGGTCAACAGAGACACTACCAGCACTCCACGGGCCAATCCGAATACCATTCCCCACAGACGATCGCCCAGCCCCATTCCCGAAGTCTTGACCACCATGCTGAGAAAACGGCTGAACATGGAGGCCAACAACAGCGTGGCAAGCAGGATGATGAGAAAACTCGCCACATAACGCAGCCATGCCACATGCAGATACGCGGAAAACATCTTCGCCACGCCGTTGGCATAATACCAGGCGACGCCGAAGGCCACGACCCACGCCGCCAGGGACAGCACCTCCTTGACGATTCCACGCACCAGGCTGACCAGCGTCGATGCGGCCAGCACCGCGATCATGGCGAAATCAAGCCACGTCACACACTACCCGCCCATACCGGTCATCGGACCTATTGAACTCAGCCATTGTAGATCATGCGCCTCAATGGCTGACCACGATCCCCGACAGCTTGGCCTCCTGCTTCAGCCTGCGCTGGGTCTTTTCCGCATCGGAGCGCAGCAGCTGCGGACCGACACGAACACGATAACTGCTCTTTCCAGAATCCAGAGTGACCTTCTCCACATAGGCCGTAAAATGCTTCGCGCGCAGATGGTCACGTAATGCCGCGGCATGCCCCTCATTGGAGAAACTCCCCACCTGTACGGCCCAGGCCGCGGGACCGGATACGGGAGGGACACCCGCTACGGCAGTGTCGTGCTGAGACGGGGCCTGCTTGGGCACGGTGTCCGCCGGCGGTGGTGAAGTCGACTGCGGTGCCTGATCCTGGGACAGGGGCACCTCCGGAGTGGCCGGTGCCTGGACTGGGGGTACTTCAGGCGTATTCTCGGCGCTTGTGGGAGGCGTCTCGTCCGGCTTGTCCGGATGAATCAGCGGCAGCACCTGAACGGTCACATCCTTGGGCTTGGGCGGAATATCCGCGGACTTCTCCAGCACTCCATCGTCCTTACGGAAATCCAGCACGATGGGCACGACAATAACGGCTAATGCAATGAGTACGAGGGCTCCGACAATACGCTGTTTCACGGGGACAGCTCCGGCTCAGGGCTGACGATACGAATCGATGAATGGCTATTATCTCATACCTGCACGGCACTTGTATTGGCCATTGGCGGTTGATTTTCCAGTGCCAATACCGCCGCGACGGTGTAGAAGGAACCGAACACGACAATACGATCGCCGGTGCCGCAGGCATGCCGCGCCGCGGTATACGCGGTTTGCGGATCGGGATATTCATGCACCAACGTGTCAGCCCCGCACGCCTGCAGGCAATCAGCCAGATCCCCGCTGCCGGCGCCGCGTCCCACCGTCAGAGAGGCCGCATGCCAGACATCGACGACACATGACATTTCCCGCGCGACGCCGGCAATGTCCTTGTCCTTGAGCATGGCGAACACGGCATGGGTCTGGCCGTGACACGGCATGGATGCCAAGGCCTTGGCCAGTACGGCGCCGGCATGGGGATTATGGGCCACATCCAGGATGCGCGTCGGCGTGCCGGCAAGTACCTGGAACCGCCCCCCCAGAGACACTGACAACAATCCATCCCTGATCTGCCCCTGGGTCACCGGCAGGTCGGCGGACAGACACTCCAGCACCATCATCACACCCGCCGCGTTCTGCAGCTGGATGTCACCCCGCAGGGCCGGCCACGGCAAGGCCGTGCGCCGGCGGGCCGCGCACCACCAAGACCAGTTGTTTCCCTGTGCGGCGTACCCGTAATCTCGCCCGAGACAGGCCAGCGGCACCCCCAGATCAGCGGCATGGCTCAACAGGCTGCGGGGCGGGGCGGGATCGCTGCATACCGCGGGCCGGCCATGGCGCATGATGCCGGCCTTCTCGTAACCGACGCACTCCCGGTCGTCCCCCAGCCACTCCCGGTGATCCAGGCCAATCCCGGCGATTAACGCCACATCACAGTCCATGACGTTTACCGCGTCCAAGCGCCCGCCCAAGCCGACCTCCAGCACCACCGCATCGAGACCGGCGGCGAAAAAGATGCGCAGTGCGGCCAGGGTACCGAATTCAAAATATGTCAGCGGCGTGCGCCCGCGGGCCGTCTCCACGTCGTCAAATGCGCGGCACAAGACCTCATCGGAGACCTCCATGCCGCCGACCCGAACGCGCTCGTTATAGCGAATCAGGTGCGGTGAAAAATACGCCCCGGTGCGGTAACCGGCGGCAAGCAGAATGGACTCCAGCATGGCCGCGCTGGAACCCTTGCCGTTGGTCCCGGCGACGGTGATTACCTTGAACGGCGTCTCCCCCAGCCCCATGGCATCCAGCACGCGGACGACACGCTCGAGCCCCAAATCAATCTCGGCGCTGTGCAGGCGCTCCTGCCAGGCGAGCCATTCGTTAAGAGAGGAAAATCTCATCGATTTGTGAGCTGGGCAAACAGATCGGCATCACCACCGACACTGTCACAACCGGCGCTATGCGATTGACCTGTGCATCAGCATGGAGAGCATGCGCGCGATACGCTCGCGCATCTCGCGCCGATCGATGATCATGTCCACGGCGCCGTGCTCGAGCAGGAATTCACTGCGCTGAAAGCCCTCCGGCAGTTTTTCCCGCACGGTCTGCTCGATCACGCGGGGGCCGGCGAATCCGATCAGTGCATTGGGCTCGGCGATATTGACGTCACCCAACATGGCGAGACTGGCCGAGACACCACCCATCGTCGGGTCGGTCAGTACGGAAATAAAGGGGATACCCTCTTTTCGCAGCCTGCCCAGGGCCGCACTGGTCTTGGCCATCTGCATCAAGGACATCAAGGCCTCCTGCATGCGCGCACCCCCACTGGCTGAGAAACATACCAGCGGTGCGCCCGCGTCAAGGCAATGGTTAACACCACGCACAAAACGCTCACCCACCACGGATCCCATGGACCCGCCCATGAATTTGAATTCAAAGGCGGCGGCCACGACGGGAATTTTCTTCAATTCACCGCGCACAACAATGAGCGCATCCTTTTCCCCCGTGCTTTTCTGGGCCTGGACCAGGCGGTCCCGGTACTTCTTGCTGTCCCTGAACTTGAGCACATCCACGGGCTCCAGCTTGTCACCGATCTCCTCCAGCTCACCTTCATCCAAAAACAGGCTCAGCCTGCGGCGGGCATCGATGCGCCGATGATGTCCACACTTGGGGCAAACCTCCATGTTACGCTCGAGATCGGCCTTGTAGAGAATGGCATTGCACTCATCACACTTGGTCCACAACCCTTCGGGAATGGATTTTTTCTTCGCATTGTCAGTGCGGATTTTGGAGGGAAGCAACTTCTCAAACCAGTTCATAGGCCTATCCTATTCAAAAATGAACTCCGTCGATGGCGCTGAGACATATACCGGGCGTGGGGGACTTGTGTCATCAGGTCTTGAAATTCGACTTTTAAATCTTTACAGCACTTCCCATCAACCATGATCGATGGCGTGGCGCACCTGGGACAGAAACGTGCCCACTTCTCTATTGATGCCCGCCACCTTATCGGTCATCGCAGCGATTCTGCTGACAATCGCGCTGCCGATCACCACGGCGTCCGCCAGCGTGGCAACCCGCGCCGCCGTAGCCGCGTCCTTGATGCCGAAACCCACCCCCACGGGCAAGTCGGTAGCGGCACGGATCTCAGCCAGCTTTGACGCCACGCTCTCCACGTCCAGGCTTGCGGCACCAGTCACACCCTTGAGCGACACGTAGTAGACGAACCCGCTGGCCGCGGCGCAGATACGCTTGATGCGCTCCCCGGTGCTGGTTGGCGCCAGCAGAAAGACCGGGTCGATGCCGCGGTTGCGCAGCACGCCGGCGAGTTCATCCGCCTCCTCCGGCGGCAAATCCACCGTCAACACACCGTCCACCCCGGCGGACTTTGCGGCGTCGGCGAACGCCTCATAACCCATGACCTCCATGGGGTTGAGATACCCCATCAACACCACCGGCGTGTCCCGGTCCTGTGTGCGAAACTGCTGCACCATGGCCAACACGTCACGCAGGGACACGTGATGGACCAGCGCCCGTTCGCATGCCGCCTGGATCACCGGTCCGTCGGCCATGGGATCGGAAAACGGCACGCCGAGTTCCAGGATGTCGGCCCCCGACTCCACCATGGCGTGCATCAGCGGCACCGTCACCTGGGGCTGCGGATCGCCGGCGGTGACATAGGGAATGAGCGCCTTGCGCTTGTCCTGCCTGAGGCGCCTGAAACACTCGCTGATGCGGCTCATAAGGAGATGCCCTCGCGGGCGGCCACGGTGTGGATGTCCTTGTCGCCGCGTCCGGAAAGATTGACGATCATGATCTTGTCGCGACCCAGGCGCGGCGCGAGCTTCGCAGCATAGGCCAGGGCATGGCTGGACTCCAGGGCCGGCATGATGCCCTCACGGCGGGTCAGGTCGTGAAAGGCTGCCAGGGCCTCGTCGTCGTTGACGGCGTCATAGGTGACGCGCCCGGCGTCCTTCAGCCAGGCGTGCTCCGGACCCACCCCCGGATAATCCAGTCCGGCCGCCACGGAGTGGGTCTCGATGATCTGCCCGTCCTTGTCCTCCATGATGTAGGTGCGGTTGCCGTGCAGTACACCCGGCGTGCCAGCGGACAAAGGCGCGGCGTGACGTCCGGTGGCCAAACCGTCGCCACCGGCCTCGACACCGTAGATAGCCACGTCCCTGTCGTCGATGAACGGATAAAACAGCCCCATGGCATTGGACCCACCGCCGACACAGGCCACCAGGGCATCGGGCAGGCGTCCGGCCTGTTCGAGGATCTGCTGGCGTGCCTCGCGGCCGATCACCGCCTGAAAGTCCCTTACCATCATGGGATAGGGATGCGGTCCGGCCACTGTGCCGATGATATAGAAGGTATTGTCCACGTTGGCCACCCAGTCGCGCATGGCCTCGTTGAGGGCGTCCTTAAGGGTCTTGGAACCCGACGTCACCGGGACCACCCTGGCGCCCAGCAGGCGCATGCGGTAGACGTTGATGGCCTGGCGCTGGATATCCTCGGAGCCCATATACACCACGCACTCCAGTCCCAGGCGCGCCGCCACTGTAGCCGTGGCCACGCCGTGCTGGCCGGCGCCGGTCTCGGCGATGATGCGGGTCTTGCCCATGCGCCGCGCCAGCAGCGCCTGGCCGATGGTGTTGTTGATCTTGTGGGCCCCGGTGTGGTTGAGGTCCTCACGCTTCAGGTAGATGTGCGCACCACCCAGGTGCTCGCTCCAGCGCGCGGCGTAATACAGCGGCGAGGGCCGCCCGACGTAATATTTGAAATCGCTGTCCAGCTCTTCGAGGAAGCCGACCTCGCCGCGGTAGTACGCGTAGGCCTTGGCCAGGTCCTCCAGGGGCTGCATCAGGGTCTCTGAGACAAAACAGCCCCCGTAGCGCCCGAAGTGGCCGTGGGCGTCGGGCAGCGGCTGGCCGTTGGCTTGCTTCTCTTTAACCGGCGTGGACATCGTTCACACTCCTGATGAAAGCGGCTATTTTAGCGCGATCTTTTATACCCTTGCTGGTCTCGACGCCGCTGCTCACATCCACGCCATAGGGATGCACCGCGTTGACGGCATCGGCCACATTGTCCGGCGTGAGACCGCCGGCGAGGATGACCGGGATACCCAGTCCCTGGGGCACGCGGGACCAGTCAAACGACTTTCCCGTGCCGCCGGCGAGACCCTCCACATAGTGATCCAGCAGCAGTGCCTGCGCCCCGGCGTAGCGCACAGCACTGGCGTGCAGATCCACCCCGTCCCGTATGCGCACCGCCTTGATCCACGGCCGCGGGAATGCGCTGCAGAACTCCGGGCGCTCGTCACCATGGAACTGCAGCACGTCAATAGGCACTTCACTGAGCACCTGCCGGACCGTATCGGCACCGGCATCGAAAAACAGGCCCACCACCGTGGTAAACGGCGGCAGTGCGGCGACGATGGCCCGCGCCTGGGCCGGCGTCACGTGACGCGGACTCGGCGCATAGAACACGAGGCCGATGGCATCGGCCCCCAGGTAAGCCGCGTCGCGGGCATCCTCGGCGCGGGTGACGCCGCAAATCTTGACACGGGTGCGCCCTGAGGCGGCGGTAGAAGACATCTACGGTGAACCCTTAATGCGTGAATGGGGCCACGTACGCCGACAACGCATGCCTGTGGCTTTGAGGCGTCTCCACCAGTGATGGCGAGGTGTGTGCAAACATGCGGCCCGGACAGTAGCGCGCCCAATAGGTCATTGAGTTATAAGTATATTATGGAACCGCTCCGGTGACCAGCGGTATGCGGCCATTATACGCTGTAAACAGGCGCCATCTCCAGCAGAGCCCGTTCGAAGACACGGCCTTTGGCCTTCACAGCCAATCTATTCCCGACCCTGGAATATGGAAGTGTTCCGGATACCTGACTGTCATCAGAAACAGTCCCTGGGGCGGCGCTGTCACGCCGCCAAGGGTGCGGTCGCGATATCCCAGGATTTCTTCTGCCCACTGGGGGGACTTTTCCCCCGCGCCAATTGTCATGAGGACACCGGCGATATTGCGCACCATATGGTGCAGAAAGGCATTGGCCTCGATATCGATAAACAGATAGTCGCCGTGACGCGCCACGTCGAGCCGGTTCACGGTACGCACCGGGCTCTTGGCCTGGCAGCCCAGTGCGCGGTAAGAGGAAAAATCGTGCTCGCCTATCAGGCAAGCGGCCGCTTCAACCATGCGGTCCCGGTCCAGGGACCGGTGATACCAACAGGCCCGGCGGCGATAAAGCGCGCTCCTTGCCATGGCGTTGAAGATCACATAGCGATAGGATCGACGCCGCGCTGTGAAGCGGGCATGAAAATCCTCAGCGACGGGCTGAGCCCACCGCACCGCCACATCGGGCGGCAGATTGGAATTGGTCCCCAGCAACCACGAGCGTGGCGAGCGCGGCGCGTCACTGTCGAAGTGAATCACCTGTCCCAGGGCATGAACACCGGTGTCGGTGCGCCCGGCGCACTGTACGCGCACCGAGTGGTCCGCCACACCCGCGATGGCCGACTCCAGGCAACCCTGAACCGTGCGGGCGTCCGTCTGAACCTGCCAACCGGCAAAATCCGTCCCGTCGTATTCAATACCCATGGCGATGCGCATGGGGCAATAATAACCGCTCCGAGGCTGTGGCTTCTATCTACTTACAGCGAGCGTCGCAGGTCGGCAAACCGTTCCGAGTTTCAGGTTTCGAGTTCCGCGTTGGGAGGCTCATCCACCAACCACAAACCGTGCCGCTTGGCTTTTTCCCCGACTTGGGACCTGCGACTTGTGACTTTTATCTAATCTCCCCCGCCACCCAAGCAGAATGATCACCAGCGGCAGCACCAACCATAATGTATCCGGCAGCCGCATCGACACCGGCGTCCCCGGCGACGTGGCGGCGGCGAAATTGATTTTTCCCGGCGTTCCCAGGTCGCCGTCACCAAATGGCGTTGTGCTGGTAGTCCAATTGGCACCCACATTGTTGTCCAGTGTGGGGTCCAACAACGCCATAGATGCGCCGCTGGGATCGGGAAATGTGGGACCGCCGTCCCACTCCACCCGGTCGATCTCCACGTTCGCGGCATCGAACAGCAGCAGCTCATCCGCGCCGTTGCCCAGGGAGATGTCGCTGCCGTAGGCGTAGTCCACGGCCACGCCGCCATTAGCGCCGGTGCTGCGCCCCAACACCGCGTAGCCGTCTGCCGGGATGATCAGGTGACTAGCGATGACATGGGAGTTCGAGCCCAGGTCGGCGATGCGCCACTGGTACAGATCCACCGCCAGTGCATCGGGATTGAACAGTTCGAACCACTCACCGCTGGTATCGGAAACGGCTGAGGGATTCTGCATGATCTCATCGATGATCACGCCGGCCCGGGATGGAGCACAGGCGAACGTCAGGATGAATGCGGATAGAACGTATATGAAAAAGGGATTGCCGCAGGCAACCCTTGCCTGGAAACGTGCCATGACCTTAACCTCCTTGTTAAGTGCATTGTCGTTCCCAACCAGTTGTAACCCAGGCGCCGCCGGGAATCAACCCGTGGCCGACGAACGGTCATTGGTCATCTGGTCGACGGGTTTTGTAGTGATTGATGAGGCCGTTGGTTGAAACGTCGTGGCTGCTAACGGACTGATCGCCTTCCAATTCGGGCAGGATAGCCTTGGCCAGCTGCTTGCCCAGCTCGACCCCCCACTGATCGAAGGAGTTGATGCGCCAGATGATGCCCTGGACAAAGATCTTGTGCTCATACAGCGCAATCAATGATCCAAGGTTATAGGGCGTGAGCTTTTGGAACAGCAGGCTGTTGGTGGGCCGGTTGCCCTCGAAGCACTTGTGGGGCAGCAGCTTCTCCAGTGCCTCGCCCGACATGCCACCTGCCTGCAGCTCGGCGCGGGCCTCCTGTTCGGTCTTGCCGCGCATCAACGCCTCGGTCTGGGCGAAGAAGTTGGACAACAGGATGGCGTGGTGTTTGCCCACGGGATTGTGGGTCTCCACCGGGGCGAGAAAATCGGCGGGGATAAGCTTGGTGCCCTGGTGGATCAGCTGATAAAAAGCATGCTGGCCGTTGGTCCCCGGCTCGCCCCAGATCACCGGGCCGGTGGAATAGTCCGTGACCTCGTCATCGCGGGTAATATGCTTGCCGTTACTCTCCATGTCACCCTGCTGAAAATAAGCAGGGAAGCGATGCAGGTACTGGTCATAGGGCAGGATGGCGTGGGTCTGGGCGGCGAAGAAATTGTTGTACCACACTCCCAGCAACCCCATGACCACCGGCATGTTTTTCTCCAGCGGCGCGGTGCGGAAGTGCTGATCCATGGCGTGGGCGCCGCTCAACAGTGCCTCGAAATTATCCATGCCGATATAAACGGCGATGGACAGGCCGATGGCGCTCCACAGGGAATACCGCCCGCCGACCCAGTCCCAGAACTCGAACATGTTCTGGGTATCGATGCCGAAGCGCGCCACCTCGTTGGCGTTGGTGGACAGCGCCACGAAGTGTTTGGCGACGGCGGCCTTGTCCCGCGCCGCCTGCAGCAGCCAGTCCTTGGCGGTATGGGCGTTGGTCAGGGTCTCCTGGGTGGTGAACGTCTTGGAGGCGATGATAAACAGCGTGGTCTCGGGATTGAGCGGTTTCAAGGTCTCCACGATATGCGTGCCGTCGATGTTGGAGACGAAGTGCGCGTTCAGTCCGGGCTTGCCGTAGGGCTTGAGCGCCTCGGTCACCATCACCGGACCCAGGTCCGACCCGCCGATACCAATATTCACCACATCAGTGATGGCCTTGCCGCTGTAACCCCTCCAGTCGCCGTTGCGCAGCGACTCACTGAAGGTGCGCATGCGCGCCAGGACGCGATTTACCTGGGGCATGACATCCTCGCCGTCCACGCATATCGGCGAGTTGCTGCGGTTGCGCAGGGCGACGTGCAGTACCGCCCGGTGCTCTGTGAAGTTGATCTTTTCCCCGGTGAACATGCGCTCAATCCAGTCATTGAGCTGCGCCTTGCGTGCCAGACTAATCAGCAGCGAGAGCGTCTCGTCGGTGATGCGATTCTTCGAATAGTCGAGCAGGATGTCCTCGAACTGCAGTGAGTATTTTTCATAGCGCTGCGCGTCCTGAGCGAACAGCTCGCGCATGTGTACGCTGTCGATCTTGCGGTGATGGTCCTGCAGTGCCCGCCAGGCAGCGGACCGGCTCAGTTTGGTCATGTCAGTAGGCCTCGGAACTGACATCAGTGCCCTCGAGCATCAATGAGTGACGCCAGAACTGATCCTCACGGTCGAACAGCCGGTAAGTACCGCGCGGCCCCCACGAGGCGGCCGGATAGGTATTGATGAAGTCGCGTTCCATGGACCACACTTTAACGATCGGATCAACCACCCGCCAAGCCCATTCGATCTCGTCGTAGCGCAGAAACAGGGTATGGTCGCCTTCGATCACTTCGATGATCAGCTCTTCATACGCATCACCCTCCTTCTCGCCCCCCTTGCGGTAGCTGGCATCCAGGCTGACCATGCGCGTACGCATCTCCGGCCCCGGCACCTTGACCTCCAGTTCCATCTTCAGACATTCAACGGGCTGGATGCCCAGCAGGATCCAATTGGGGTTGAGTCGCGCCAAGTGTGTATTGCGAAACAGATGATGGGGCGGTTCCTTGAAGCGGATACAGATCGCCGACGCGTTCTCGGCCATGCGCTTGCCGGTGCGCAGGTAAAACGGCACACCGCGCCAGCGCCAGTTATCGATGTAGAGCTTGAGGGCGGCATAGGTCTCTGTGGTACTGTTCTCCGCCACACTCTCTTCTTCCTGGTAACCCACTACCGGCCGGCCGTTGACCAGGCCGCGACTGTACTGGCCGCGAAAGGCATGGGCGTGAACGGCGTTCTGGGGAATGGGCCGCACTGACTTGAGCACCTTGACCTTTTCATCCCGCAGCGACTCCGGATCCATGAGCGGCGGCGGCTCCATGGCCACCAGGGTAAGCAGCTGCAGCAGGTGACTCTGGATCATGTCGCGCAGGGCACCGGCGCCTTCGAAATAATCGGCGCGATCCTTTATGCCCTGAGTTTCGGAATGGGTAATCTGCACATGATCGATGTAGTTGCGGTTCCACAGGGGCTCGATCAACAGGTTGG
>CAYXAX010000021.1:0-1208 GCA_964463055.1 uncultured Gammaproteobacteria bacterium
CGAAGACTGCCAGGTCACCTGGCCGGTGATATCCTGCGTACTGCTATCCGAGAAGTGACCCGTCGCGTGCATGGCGATTTTCAGCCCTACGGCCACCGATGGGCTGGTCGGCGTCACCTCGATGCTAGACAGGGTGGCGCTGGTCACCGTCACCCTGGACGTACCGGTCACGCCGGAAAGGGTTGCATTGACCACCGCGCTGCCCGGCGCAACGGCGGTGACACGCCCTTTACTGCCGGTAGCGTTGCTCACCTGGATGACAGAGGCGTCGGACGTCAGCCAGCTCACCTGATTGGTGATATTCAGCGTCGAGCCGTCACTGTAGTTCCCTGTTGCGGTTAAGGCGGTGGAAACACCATCGGCAATACTAAGCGACGGCGGGCTCACGTTGATCGATGCCAGGGTCGCGTTTGTCACGGTTATCGGAATCGATGCGGTAATGCTCGCGAGCGTTGCCACGATATTTGCAGCGCCGGGGGACTGACCGGTAATCAGACCCTGTGTACCGGAAGCGTTGCTTACGGTCGCCACCGACGTTTGAGACGAAGTCCACGTGACTTGGCCGGTGATATCCTGTGTGGAGCCATCGCTGAACGTACCCACCGCGGACGCCTGCATCATCGTCCCGCTGGGAACCGTACCGGAGGCCGACGTTATGTTGATTGAAGCCAGGGCGGCGTTTGTTACCCTTATGGAAAGACTCGTGGTAATTCCAGAGAGCGTAGCACTGATCGTCGTCGTACCGGCGGCAAGCGCGGTGATTAATCCTTCCGAAGCTGTGGAATTACTCACGGTCGCCACGGACGTTTGTGAGGAAATCCATGTCACCTGGCCGGTGATATCTTGTATTGAACCATCGCTGAACGTACCCACGGCGGTCGCCTGCATCTTCACCCCGGCAGGGACATTGGCGCTTTGCGTGGTTATATTGATTGACGACAGAGTGGCGTTGGTGACCGTCACGGAAACGCTCGCTGCCACCCCAAACAGCGTTGCACTGATGTTCGTCGTGCCGGTGCCCAGGGCCGAGATGAGGCCTTTCGATGCCGCGGCATCGCCCACAGTGGCCACGGATGTTTGCGAAGAGGCCCAGGTCACCTGCTTGGTGATATCTTGCGTCGAGCCATCGGTAAACGTACCCACGGCGGTCGCCTGCATCTTCCCGCCGTTGGCAATATTATTGCTTTGCGTGGAGATATCGATCGACG
>CAYXAX010000021.1:1218-6111 GCA_964463055.1 uncultured Gammaproteobacteria bacterium
TTGTAGTTACCGGTGGTGTTGTCGTGGAGAGCGTTCACGCCGTTGGCGATGTTATTGCTTGCCGTGGTGATGGATATCGACGAGAGCAGTGCACTGGAAACCGTCAGATTGATGCTCGCGCTCGTCGTACCGAGTGTCGCGGTGATTGTCGCACTGCCCACTCCCACGGCGGCCACCACACCGCTGCTGTCCACGGTGGCGATCGAGGTATTCGACGACTGCCAGGTCACCTGAGAGGTCAGGTCCTGGTGGGTACCGTCGGAATACTGTCCCGTCACGGTCAGACTTGCACTTGTCCCATTGGCGATGGACGGTGACCCCGGCGTGATCTGCAAACCGTTCAGCACTGCGTTTGTCACGGTCAGCGTGGTATCGGCACTCACACCTGAGAGGGCGGCGGTGATGGTAGATGTCCCGGCCGCTACCGAGCTGGCGGAGACATTTGCGCTTCCGATGTTATTAATCGTGGCAACATTGCTATCGGAGGAGGTCCACGAAGCCTGCGCAGTGATGTCCTGGCTGCTGCCATCACTGTATATCCCCGTCGCCGTAAATACCTGCGAAGTGCCTTTGGCGATAGCGGACGTGGAGGGTTCTACGTCTATCTGCGTCAGTTGTACACCGGCTGTCCCGGAGGAGCTTGACGAACCTGATCCGCCACATCCCGGAATAGTGATCGAAATGAACGACAGCAGCACCACCACCAAACTCGCCGCCCAATGATGCAACCACCAATTACTGATTCCGGACCGCAAAGACATTCGAGTTAACCGCCTCTGTTTAAATTGACTCCTACATCCATGCAACGTCAAAAACGTTACGTCCAACCATGGACATAAGTGTTCAGCACGTTCGCCGGCATCTGTGTCATTCACTAGTAGAGTCGGCTGACAGCCCCATATCTTTAGATTAGGTATAGTCTAGAACTCACCGGGCGGTTATCATTATCATTTTGAATAAAAAGGGAATTTTCTATTATTTTCAGCCATGTTTCTGCTGTCGTCGGGTCTTGAATCCGGAACAAAAATTTGTGCTGCACCATATATCCGCAATGCCTCATGCAGCTGGCCTGTTTCATGCATATTAACCGTGAAGAAAGCTTTGTTGTCGTCCATCTCGAATCACCCACGATCGTGTATTGCTTGGTTCATGAGAATCAACTTATACATCGGAAAATAAAGCTTTTATTTCAAGCGCCGATAAAATGCTTGAAGTCGCGGGGACTGCCCCGCTGGACGATCCGGGAAGATGGTTTGAAGAAAGGAAGAAGGTTTGAGAAATCAATGCGCTGTCGTATACTGCCCGCGAGTCGATACCGGATCGATGATGCTGAGTTCACACACTGGCGCAGTTCTATACAGTTGTGATCCCTATCAGGAGACTATGATGATAAAAGGAGAAACCGGATGAAACCAATGAGAGCCATTGCAGGCATATTCGCAGTGACATTGGGACTGTTAAGCATAGTACCGCAGGCAGAGGCTGTACCGGCATTCGCCCGCCAGATGGGCGTCGCATGCAACACCTGCCACTTCCAACACTTTCCCCTGCTCAATGCCTTTGGTCGTGCCTTTAAGGCCAGCGGGTTCACCATGACGGGCACGCCCCTGATTGAATCGGACCACTTCTCCCTGCCCTCTAACCTTAACGCAGCGATCTTCACCAATATCCGCTATCAGAAGACTTATGCAGCCAACAGCGGACCACGTAACTCGAATAACGGCGAGCTGATCATTCCCGGTGAGACCTCGCTGTTCGTGGGCGGGCGTGTCAGTCCCCACGTGGGCGCTCTGATCGAGGGTGACGTGGGCGGAGGCGGCCTCAACGGCGGCGGGTTCCTGGCCAGTATCAAGGTGCCTGTTTTCTATCCGGTGACCAACACCATCAACGTCGGTGTTGTCCCGTTCAGTGCCGGACTCGGGCCAGCCTACGCCTTCGAGACGCTGAATACCGGCGCCGTGGGTAACCACCTGATCAGTCTTGTTACACCCACTGCCGTTTCCGCCCTGCAGTATGTCCAGGTGGGCGCCGACAGCAACAGCGATGGGTCCTCGGAAGGCCTCGCCGCGGTGGCCGTGAGCAGCGACTTCTTCGTCAATATCGCCAAGTGGTCGCCTAATCACAGCCCGGTGGACGCATTCAGTGCCAATGCCGCGCCTTCATCGACCTATATCCGAGCGGCATTCACGCCGCAGATCGGCAAGTGGGACGTGGGCATGGGCTTCCAGTGGTTCGGCGGGCGTTCGGACATGGCGGACGGTACTGCTAATCCGCAACGCTATAAGACCAGCGCGTGGGCGATTGATGCCCAAGCGCAGGGGCACCTTACCCCCGAAATGCCCCTGGGTGTGTATGTCGGTTATGCCCAGGCGCCGGGATCCGGATCAACGCCTAATCTGTATAACGCTGGCACCAACACCAAACGGTCCGCCTCCATCGCGGCCGAGCTCGGCGCCTTCGACAGCGGGCGCGGTACCGTGCAGGTGGCCTACCGTTGGGGTGAGACCGGCAATGCCCAGTACGGTACTGACAACGCAGCGTCGTTTGGCTTAACGTACCTGCCGTGGAACAATGTGCAACTGGCTTTGATGCAGACATTCTACTTCGGTAGCGCACACTCCGGTGCGGCTGTAGGCAACTTTGACCCTGCCATCGATGCCAGCGGCACGGGCAAATCACTGACGTCTGTGAACCTGGCCCTCGGCTTCTAACAGACGCTGTAGTACGACTCAACGTCGAAAGTGACGTAACCTGAAAAGCCCCGGCCTTATCCAAGGCCGGGGCTTTTTTATTTTTCCAAGCGTTTGGTGTCACCTCCCCAGGCGTTCCACCCTCACCGGCTTCAGCGAAGCATCACCGATGCGGCGACGATAGCGCTACAATAGAAAGCAGCGCCGCCCGCGGCTGATGAAATAATCATTTTTTTACATAAGGGCATAAGCTCAGGGCCATGTTTTTTATCGTCTCGAAAATTCTGTGGTTTATCATTGAACCCGCCAACCTGCTGATGCTGATGGTGCTGGCGGGCACCGTCCTGCTATGGAGCGGCAAGGCGAAGGCGGCGAAATATACCTTGACCGCGGCCGCCGGCCTGATCCTGACCGTTGCCCTGTTTCCCGTCGGTGATGCCCTGTTGCGGCCGTTGGAACAGCGCTTCCCTGTTCCCGCCGAATTGCCGCAAAAGGTGGACGGCATAATATTACTGGGCGGCGCCCAGGAACCCCTGCTCACCCGGACCTACCACCAGCCCGTCATGAACGGCGCATCAGAGACCATGACCACGTTCCTGGCCCTGGCCAGGTCTTACCCGGCGGCAAAGCTGGTATTTAGCGGTGGATCGGGGGACATACGCCATCAGGGAGTGACGGAGGCCGATACCGTCAAGCTGTTCCTGCAGCAGCAGGGATTCGACCCCGGCAGACTGATCTACGAGACCAGATCGCGCAATACCTATGAGAACGTCACCTTCACCAAACGGCTGGTTCGACCCCAAGCGGGTGAAAAGTGGCTATTGATCGCCAGCGCTTACGGCATGCCCCGCGTCGTGGGCGTGTTTCGACAAGCACACTGGCCCGTTATCCCCTACCCCTGCAACTATCACGTCGGACGCGAACTGCATGTGCTGCCGAGCCTGCACTTCATCGAGTCGTTCTCTGCATTGGAAATGGCGATGCATGAATGGATAGGCCTGACGGCGTATTACGTCACGGGAAAGTCCAACGCCCTGTTTCCCGGGTGAGGCCCCCATGTCGCGGCCGGCCGCCTATCGCCGCATTTCCACCCGCCAACGGGTGGTCTGCGCGGCACGGACCGAGACCTTTTGCGTCACTTCACGATATCCATCCGCCGCGAGTCTCACGGCATATATACCGGCCGCTAGCTTCAGGGTGAGCGGTGAGGCGCCGTAGTAAACATCGCCGATGTACACCTGCACACCCGCCGGCGCCGTTGTGATCGACAGTTCACCCCCGTCTTTATCCGCCACATTTGGCGCAGGCTGCGCATGGTCTTCATTGTGAACATGGGGCGCCGTCTGCACCGAGACGCCGGGCGTGGGGGCGCCCGCCTGAAGGAACATATCCGGCAGCGATTGAACGAGGTTGGCGGTCAGGGTCTTGACGGTCTTTTCGGTCACGTGCCGCAGGCTGTCATCCAGGTAACTCACCAGCGAGCTGCGGCTGTCGCCGACCACACCGGCGAATCGTTCCGTTTGCTCCTTGACCGTACCCGACCAGATCACCTCGTTGGAGCGCGGGTCCGTCACCCGGCTCTGCACCTCGATATCCACTTTATCCCGGGAAAGCACATCGAGACTGAATTTGGTGATGCGCCCCGCGATCACGAAGGTCGCCGCCGGGCCGCCGTCCCGCCCCGCGTCGACGACATGATATCCGGCCGCTGCCAGCTGCTTTCCCATTGCCTCGGTCACCAGCGCGGGGATGTCCTCATCAATCTCGATCTCGCTGCCGGTCATATCCGATACGAAGGTGTCGCGGATCTCACCGATCCGGCGTGAAGGGGCTTCGGGTCGGCCGTCTTCATACGCATGGACGACGACGTTGATCGGTCGTCTCGAATCGATGGGCTGCAGAGCTGCCGGGGTGAAGGTATCCCTGACATGCAGCGGTGCGCTGCCCCCGCCCATGATAGCCAGTCGGTGGTTGGCGCAAGCGCCGAGCACCAGCATCACGCCTATCAGCAATACCAATCGATTGGCACGACTCAGCTCCATGACCGCCTTCCCGTCCTTAGTATCGAATTTCTGATCCAGAGCAGAAAAAAACGAATAGTGTTCGTCTTAGCCCCTATGACTGCCGTTACTCTTCAAATGGATGACGGGTGACGATCGTGTCGGATCTCTCCGCCGCCGTTGAAATGAGATCGATCGGTACA
>CAYXAX010000021.1:6211-23831 GCA_964463055.1 uncultured Gammaproteobacteria bacterium
CCGTACTCATGGCCGCGGCGTGCGAGATATTCACCGCGTTCATCCATTAATTCCGTGGGAAACGGCCCCGAGCCGACGCGGGTCGTGTACGCCTTGGTGATACCCAGGACGTAGTCGAAGTCCCTGGGCCCAAGGCCGCTGCCGGTGGCGGCCGCGCTGGCAACTGTATTTGAGGAGGTGACATAGGGATAGGTGCCATGGTCGATGTCCAGCAAAGCGCCTTGAGCACCCTCGAATAGTACGCTATCGCCCTTTTGGCGGTGTTCGTGCAGCAGCCCGGGGATATCCACGACCAACGGGGCGATCTGCTCCCCCATCGCCAGGTTTTCCTCCAGTATGCGCTGGAAGTCCAACGGCGTCTTTTTGTAGTAATGCTGCAGGACAAAATTGTGATAATCCAGGACCTCACCGAGCTTTGAGGCGAATCGCTCCCGATGGAATAGATCGATAAGGCGCAATCCCCGCCGCGAGACCTTGTCCTCGTACGCCGGGCCGATGCCCCGCCCCGTGGTACCGATGGCCGCCTCTCCGCGCGCCTTTTCCCGTGCGGTATCCAGGGCAACATGGAACGGCAGGATCAACGGGCACGCCGCGCTGACGCGCAGCCGCTCCCGGGCCGGGACGCCCTTGTCTTCAAGCATCTTGATCTCTTCCAGCAAGGCGCTGGGAGACAGCACGACGCCATTACCCACCAGACAGCGCACGCCATCGCGCAGTATGCCCGAGGGGATCAGGTGCAGGACTGTCTTTTCTCCATCGATTACCAGGGTATGCCCGGCATTGTGGCCGCCCTGGAACCGTACCACGGCGGACACTCGTTCGGTCAGCAAATCAACGATCTTGCCCTTGCCTTCGTCACCCCACTGGGTACCGATGACGATTACATTTCTGCCCACGTGCACCCCTCTTCCTCGCTTGTGTCTCTGTAGAAACGTGCAGCCTGCGCCGAGTGATCCACGTGTTTCACACGACCTGCGTCCGCAACTATGTTATCGCCTTCACGACCCAATGGCCGCCGCTTTTCTCTATACACCGGTCACATCCCAGGTCTTGCGCCGTACCAACCTGTTTGGGCAGGCGGTAGATCACCCTCTCCCCCCGTGCACGCAAGCCCCTCACGAACTGCTCCAGAGTGTCATCATCGGACCACTCGGCCAGAATTGCTGACGGCTGCGCCGCCGCCACTCTGGGGCTGACGGCCATCAGTGTCTTCAAATCCGCGCTGAACCCCGTGGCCGGACGCGCACGCCCATACTCGCGGCCGATTTCATCATAGCGCCCACCGCGGGCCACTTCCTGGCCGTGTCCGGCCACATATGCCGCGAACACCACGCCGGTCTGATAACGATAGCCGCGCAATTCCGCCAAGTCATACCATATGGAAAGAGACGGCTTGCGCCCGCGCACCTGGGCGGCAACCTGCTGCAGATTTTCCAGCGCGGCATGTACTTCTTTGGAGGCTGACTTAAACACGCTGCGTGCCTCGTCAATCACTTCGGCGCCACCGTTCATATCCACCAGGCCAATCAACATGGCGCTCACCGCACCGTCAATGGTGCAGCGGGACAGAAACTGTTCAATATCGGGTTTTGCCTTGCGCTGCAGGAAGCGGAATAACTGCTCCTCCTCGGCAGGCCCCAGGCCGGCTTGACGTACCAATGCGCGATATATACCCACGTGACCGAGGTCGATATGCACATCGCTCAGCCCCATGGCCGCCAACATGTCGGTCATCAGACACAATACCTCGCCGTCACTCTCCACGCCGGCGTGCCCGTACAACTCCGCGCCCACCTGCATGGGGCTGCGTGTCCTGATAAATCCATCGGGCCGGGTTCGCAGCACCGTCCCCACATAACACAGACGCACCGGCGCATCGAGCTTGAAGTGATGCGCATCGATACGCGCCATCTGCGGCGTCATATCGGCCCGGATCCCCATGAGACGCCCGCTTAACTGATCCGTCAAGGTAAAGGTCTCCGGCATAAGGTCGTAAGCCGCCCCGACCATGAGTGATTCCAGGTATTCGATCAGGGGGGGGGTGACCAGCTCATAGCCCCAACCCTTGAACAGATCGAGGAGCTCCCGGCGCAGGGTCTCCAGGTGATCCGCCTGGGGAGGCAGCAGTTCTTCTATGCCCTCTGGCAATAACCAGCGGTTTGACGTTGCCATGCAATCATGCACATATAGTGTTAAACAAAGAGCCTATACGGAAATCGGCGCCCGCACCCGGCCGGACGCCTTACTTTACTAGATACAATAACATGGCGCCACCGACCATGCTGACCAAGCCCAGCACCCGCACGACGCGGTTACTCATGCCGGCCAGCCGGGCAAAGGCTTGGCGCGTTCCACGTGGATTGAGAAACGGGAGGATCCCTTCCAACACGAGCATCAAGGCTAACGCCGCACCAAGGTCATGCCACATGTGGCCTCTATGGGTCTCCGGAGTTCCGACAAGGAAATTCTATCAGGGATGGACGTGAAAAACGGGGGTCTTTAAGAGAGCGCACCGGCACGCAACCCAGGCGATAATGGCGCCCCCATACCCGAGCCCCCACCCGTTGTTACTGTAGCCGCGCACTGAGGGCCGCTACCCTGCGGCACCCTTCACCCGGTGTCTCAGTGCTTGGTGGTTGCGGATGTCTTGCCGCCCGTGTGTTTGTTACCGCCCTGCGGGAATTCATGCACAAAATATTTGTAAAAATCGCTGTCGGGCGACTGAATGATCAAATCGGACGGATCCTTATACGATGCCTCGTATGCCGCCAGGCTACGGTAAAAATCATAAAATTCGGGTTCATTCTTATAGGCCTTGGCATAGATTGCCGCCGCCTTGGCGTCCCCTTCACCGCGGATCTGCTCGCCCTGCCGGTAGGCGTCGGCAAGAATCTCGGTACGCTGGCGGTCAGCGTCGGCACGGATGCGCTCGGCCGACTCGGCGCCCTGGGCGCGGAGCTGCTTGGCCACTCGGGCACGTTCGGCCTCCATTCGTTTATAAACCGAGGCACTGACCTCCGTGGGCAGGTCCACCCGCTTCATGCGAACATCGACGATGGAGATACCGAAATCCTTGACCTGTTTGTTGACGTCCACAAAGACGATATCCATGATCTGGCTCCGCTCACCGGAAACGACTTCTTGAATGGTGCGTTTACCGAACTGGTTGCGCAGCGAATCCTTGACGATCTGGGAAATACGCGTCTCGGTACGTTGCTCACTGCCGCCCATGGCGGTGTAGTACTGAGCCACATCCGCGATGCGCCATTTCACAAAGGAGTCGACGATAACGTTCTTCTTCTCGTTAGTCAGATACCGCTCCGGGGCGGAATCCAGATTCAATACACGTGAGTCGAATTTGACTACGTTGTTCACGAACGGGATCTTGAAATGCAGCCCCGGGTTCAGGTCTGTGGCGATGATCTTTCCGAGCCGGAACAGGATCGCCTTTTGCCTCGCATCCACCGTATATACCGACATGGATGCCGTCACCAGCACGACCAGTAGAACAATTATGGCGATAAGCTGTTTACGACTCATCAGCGTCTTTCCCTCTCGCGTGAGCTGTCAAAGCTGTTATCGATACGCCCGCGAAAATCCTGGCTTTGAGATTGCTGGTCAGCGGATGTCCCTGAAGACGTTGATGGCTGCTGCCCGGAGGAACCGCCCTGGCTGCCGCCACTCGACTTGCCGGTATTGGACATCATCTCCTTGCGTTCCTTCAGTATCTTATCCAGCGGCAGATAGACCAGGTTATTGCTGCCTTTGGTGTCCAGCAGGACCTTGGTGGTCTTGGAAAGAATGTTCTGCATGGCCTCCAAATATAGGCGCTTTCTGGTGATGTCGGGCGCCTTCTCATATGCCGCCAGGATCTCGGTGAACCGGTCGGCGTCACCCACGGCATTGGCGATCTTCTTGGCGCGATAGGCCCGTGAATCCTCGACAATGCGCGCCGCGCCGCCACGCGCTCTGGGCAGGACATCGTTGGCATAGCCCTCGCCCTCATTGATTATGCGCTGCTGGTCCTCGCGCGCCTTGATGGCGTCAAGGAAGGCGCCCTGAACCTCTTCAGGCGGCTGGGCGTCCACCAGGTTCACACTGGTGACGGTTAAACCCGTGCCATAGCGATCCGCTATCTTCTGCATCAGGCTCTGGGTAGCGGCGATGATCTCGGCACGCCCCTCCTTGAGGACGAAATCCATCTCGTTTTTACCTACCACCTCGCGCAGCGCACTCTCCGCGATCTGCTTCAGAGTACCATCCGGATCACGGACGTTGAACAGATAATCCCGGGGGTTGTCAACGCGGTACTGCACTGCGACCCGCAGGTCGACGATATTCTCGTCCTGGGTGAGCATCAGGGCCTCGCCGGGCACCGCGGAGGAGCGCTGGCCTCCCACACTGCGGTAACCGATTTCGATGGTCCTCACCTGATCGACATTGACCTTTTCAACTGTCTCGATAGGCCTTGGCAAACGCACGGTCGGGCCCGGCTGCAAGGTGGCAACGTATTTGCCGAAGCGCAATACCACGCCCCGTTCGGCGGGTTGGATAATATATATTGAGTCGTAGGCAAGCCAAGCCAGCAACGCGATCAATATAAGGACGAAAATGCCGCCGCGCGGCTTCCCGGAACCGCCTTGAGAGCGCCCGCCGCCGAATAGACCGCCAAATTTGTCCTGCAGCTTACGAAGGATATCATCTAGATCGGGCGGTCCTTGATTACGGCCGCCGCCCCAGGGATCATTGTCCTTTCCGCCACCTGGCTCATTCCAGGCCATCGACTACTCCATCTGTAATTGGCTAGGGTGTGATTTTATTGTGACAGCGCCGTCACCGCAAGGATTCAAACAGAATCAACGATTTCGCTTTCCGAGGCCGGCGCCTGTTCATCCTTGGGCGGATACAGCCCATTCACTTGTTCAGTGCCGGGTTTTTCCATGGCCATAGCGGTGTCAGCATTAAAGTGAGAGACGATCGCCTCACGCAGCAGATCCAGGCCAATTCCCTGATGGGCGGACAACCAGACGCGCCTGGCCGCGCCTTTTTCATCATAATCCACATGGGGCTCGACATTGTTCAGTAAATCGATCTTATTGTATACCTGAATCTGGGGAATACCATCCGCACCGATCTCGCGCAACACTTCATTGACCTGCTCAATACAATCGCGATGGTTGTCGTCTCCGGCATCCACCACATGCAGCAGCAAATGGGCGCCCTGAGTCTCCTCCAGCGTGGCGCGAAACGCCGCCACCAGTCCATGGGGCAGGTGGCGGATAAAGCCCACCGTATCCACCAGCAAAACCGGGTCGCGGCCGGGCAGCGTCAGGCGCCGCAGGGTCGGGTCGAGGGTGGCAAACAGCTGGTCGGCGCTGTATACACTGGCACCGGTCAGGCGATTGAATAACGTGGACTTGCCGGCATTGGTATAACCCACCAACGACACCGTCTTAAGATCCGCCTTGCGGCGCGACTTGCGGCGCCCGTCACGCTGGGTGCGCAATTTTTCCAGACGCTTATTCAGGTGCTTGATACGGTCCCTGATGAGTCGCCGGTCGGTTTCCAACTGCGTCTCACCAGGACCGCGCAGGCCAATACCGCCCTTTTGCCGCTCCAAGTGTGTCCATCCCCGCACCAGGCGCGTGGAGAGGTGGCGCAATTGGGCAAGTTCCACCTGCAGCTTTCCCTCGAATGTATGGGCGCGTTGACTGAAGATATCCAGAATGAGGCCGGTACGGTCGAGCACGCGGCATTGGAGTATCTGTTCCAGATTACGCTCCTGGGCCGGCGTGAGGGCGTGGTCGAAAATGACCAGATCGGCGTTCTGCGACTCGACCCGCTGACGTATTTCCTCAGCCTTGCCGGAGCCGACAAAATACTTCGGGCTGGGTGCGCGACGCTTGCCGTTGATCATCGCAACGGGCACGCCGCCCGCGGAGACGGCGAGTTGCTGAAACTCTTCCATCTCCGCCGACTGCCTCGCGCCGTTGAAATCAACATGCACAAGGACGACGCGTTCGTTGCCCCGGTGGGGTCTTTCAAACAAAACCGCGTGCGCCCCGCTGTGTATTGGAACTACCCATGCGTGGAATCAGAATCGCCGTCCTCATGAGAAGGGAACTTGATATTCCTTGCCGGCACAATTGTCGATATGGCGTGCTTATACACCATCTGGTTGACGGAGTTCTTTAATAAGACCACGAATTGATCAAAGGACTCAATTTGGCCTTGCAGTTTGATGCCGTTCACCAAGTAAATTGAAACCGGCACCCGTTCTTTACGCAGTGTATTCAAATAAGGGTCTTGTAGCGATTGCCCTTTTGCCATTGCTGATTCTCCTTTTTTATCTTTATCCTTAAATTTTATGTCCTTGAAAACGACCTGTTCTTCTGGTACGCGCAACGCAAAATCCTTTCCAATCAATCCCCGCATGTTCCCATGCGGAATATCAGCTTACTGGCGGGAAAAATATGTCTTCGCAAATCCCTTCAAGCCCTGAAAACTTCACTGCCAACGTTTGAGAATATACCTGAAAACGCGGAAATTCAAAGGGTTTTTCCATGCACATATTTTATCAGATCAGCCACCGGATCTGAGCCGTCAGTATCGATCCAGCATGCCTGCCGTTCTCGGTTCAACCAGGTAAATTGACGTTTGGCGAATTGGCGGGTGGCGGCGACAGCATACTCCCTCATCTGCTCATATGAACTCCGGCCGGCCAAATAGTTCCATACCTGCCGGTATCCCACGGCACGCATGGACGGCATGTCCACGCTCAGATCCCCCCGCCGGTACAACCCGGCGACCTCATCAACCAGCCCCTGAGCCAGC
The DNA here is from genome assembly GCA_964463055.1 of uncultured Gammaproteobacteria bacterium. GTDB lineage: Bacteria > Pseudomonadota > Gammaproteobacteria > CAWJPQ01 > CAWJPQ01 > CAWJPQ01. The sequence goes on from CAYXAX010000021.1 coordinate 13,046, forward strand.
ATTTGATCAAACCGCCGGGCGATACGCTGGTGAAGGGCCGCGCGCCGCGCAGGCGCCAAAACGACCTTGAGGATCGGGTAAGGAAACACATCGGAACGCGGCACGGCACACAGGCTGGTCCAACTTTCCCCTTCAATTTCATAGATCTCCAAGGCGCGCAGGATACGCTGGCGGTCATGGGGATGAATACGCCGGGCCGCGTCAGGATCGATTTCGCGGATTTTCCCGTGCAACGCCTCCCAGCCCAGCGATTGGGCCATCTCCGCGAGACGCAGGCGCACCTGCATATCCGCGCTCGGGAGGCGGGACAAGCCGTGTTCAAGGGCACGAAAATATAGCATCGTGCCGCCCACCAGGAGCGGGATCCGGCCGGCGCGCAGGCTCCCTTCAATTTCAGCCAAGGCGTCACGGCGGAATTCAGCCGCTGAATAGGCCTCAGCCGGATCTCGGATATCGATAAGGCGGTGAGGGACCTGTGCAAGGACACTGGCGCAGGGCTTGGCGGTGCCGATATCCATGCCGGTGTATACTAGTGCCGAGTCCACGCTGATGACGTCGCAGGGAAAATGCCGGGCCAATTCAAGCGCGGCAACGCTCTTGCCCGAGGCGGTCGGCCCCATCAAGAAGATGACACAAGGTTCAGCGCCCATAACGGCTGCAATATTGTAAATAAATTTTATATAATACAATATTATATTGTATTATTCTTATGTAACTTATTAACATTATTTGATTTGGTGTGCCGCGTTGTCTAAAATCAGCGGATCTGATGACTGATGGCGGGGAAGCTCCGGCTTACGCAAGTAAAGGGGGCAAATTGCAGCGACGCATTACATTAAGTCCCGCTTAATAGAGTCAATCTATCCTTTACTTGATCCGAAACAAAGAAATATAATGAATTTAATACCTTAACTCTTTGGAAGTCAAACCGATTTCCGTAAGGCTTGTCATGAAGCAGTCGTCCATCAGGGCGTTCGTTGCGGTCGTTCTTTTGGCCGCGGGACTTCAAAGTTCTGCCCAACCCCCCATCCAGGGTGCCGAGACACCCAGTAGCCTCAAGGTAACGCTGAAAAGCGCCGCCCTGCAGAGGCGTCTGAGAGGGCCGTTTGAGGTCACGCTGTTTGACACCCCCTATACCCAGGATGTGGTCAATGGGAACGATCAGGTGGGCGGCCAATTCACCACCACCACACCCGGCACAGGCACCTTCACCGGCACCGAGATTGACATGGATGAACAGGCATTGTTCAGCGGCACCGACCCATGTTCCGGCGCATCGGTGACGGATGCCCCTGTTCGGCTGTCCGATGACGGCGCCTCCGACGTGTTTGTGAGGTACCAGGAGCCCCATCCGGTCACCGGGTTGCCCGCCGACGCCCTGCCCGCCGACCCGTTCACCCTGACCACGGACACTCCCATCGATTTCCACCTGATATTCCCCGTTACCCACTCCCTGGTCTGCCTGTCGGATTCACCGCCCCTGCAGACCATCACGGGCCAGCAAACGGGCCTGGCGAGCCCCTTCGACCTGGTGGTGGACACCAATGACGACGAGTACATCGTCTCCAATCCCGCTGTGCAGAGAATCACGTTTCACAACCGAGCCACCGTCGCCGCCGCCACGGACCCCAACATCTCCCCCGCCTATATCATCGCGGGGGCTGATACGCAGCTGAGCTCGCCCACGGGCATCGCCATCGATCCCGCCACTGATGACCTTTATGTGGCCAATGCCGGTAGCGATGCCATTACCGTGTACAGCAGAAGCGACGTCACCGCCAGCACCGACGGCAACGTCATCCCGGTGCGCACCATCGAGGGGGCCAATACCGGCCTCAATACCCCCGGCGATATCGCCTTCGATGCAAACGCCAACCAACTCGTGGTGGTCAACGGCGACGCCAACAGCATAACCTTTTATGACAACCCTGGCGGCTTGTCATGCGTGACATGTAACGTCCTGCCCAGCTATACCATCACAGGCAACCAGACCAGTAACCAGACTGGTCTCGGTAGGCCGTGCGGCATCGATGTGGAAAGCGTCGACAGTAACAACGGTGAGATCTTTGTCACCAACAACAGCCTCAACAGCATTGCCGTATACAGCCGCGGTGATTTCGCTACACACTCCGACGGTAATGTCCCACCGCAGTATTACATCCAAGGGCCCAACACCGGCCTGTCCTCGCCCTGTGGTATCGACGTGGACACCGCACGCGGCGAGATCGCCGTGTCCAGCAGCTCGAACAGCCGGATTCTGTTTTTCAATACCACGGACAACGGCAATGTCTACCCGTTGCGGCGCCTGCAAGGGGCGCAGACGCAGATCTCCGGCCCTACGGGACTCAAGGTGGACGATCCCAACGGTGTGGTCGCAATACTCAACAACGGCGGTGTAGCCGGGGCAAACCTGATCCTGCGCTGCCTGGGCGTGACCAGCGCCAACAGTCAGTGCAACGGCACCGACGAACTTGCCGTGCCGCATATGACAGACCCGCCTATACTGGTCAACAGCTCCACGCAACAGACCCTGTACGTCAATTATGTGTTCGACGGCTCCATAGACAGAGCTACAGGCGATCCCCTGCCCCAAGCAGATCCTTACACGAAGGCCGCACTGCCAACAATCTCCGCCGGCTACAACTTCATATGGAAAATCTACGATACCAAGCTGCGCCAATCCAGCGATGCCAGCAACGCCAGACTGATCCCCCCCCCGCAAGTGGTGTGGGACCTGGGACTGATCCCCGGCACGAATATCCCGCAGACGCAGGTCTCCAACCTCGAACTGGGATGCGCGTCATTTACACCGTTCACTACGTTGACGCTGTCCACCAACTGCACCCTGCAGCCCATCACCTATCCATACCCGCCGCAATCGGCGCCGGATTTCCGCATCATCGCCGCACTGCTCGGTCAGGCGGTGATCAAAAAGCTGCCCCTGAGCGTGGCGCCGCTGACTGTGACAGAGCTGCCGCACCTGGATCTGCATCTGACACTCGGGGATAACAGCGCCATCGTCAAAATGGACTGGAATTATCAGGACGGGAACGGTGCTCCCATACAGTCCCCGCAACTGCTCATTCAGACTCAGTCCATTTCCATCAATACCACGCGTCCCTTTGCCGATGTGAATCCCTGTTACAAGCAGGTCACCGGCAATGCCACAACCCTGGTGTTCTCTTCCCCAAGTATGGGCTCGGATTCCCGGGTGTTGCCTGAAGTAAACAACAACAGCTGTCCTATATTGCTGAATGACGTGGACACGATTACCTTTACCGCCACGGACCCTCTCGGCAACCGCTACGTTTATAGGGAAAAACCCTTATGAACGCTGACAGACGACTTATCTCCAACAAACTGCTTAGACGCCTCATACTTGCCACCGGATTGGCCCTTTTCACCACCCTGTTCAGCGGGTGTGGCGAGGGGCACCTGCCCCCCACTCCGCCACCGCCCACTGGCACCATTAATTTTATGGGGTCCGCCGTATGAACATCAAAAAGATATTACACAATAAAATTCAGACCTTGGTGATCGCCGGCGGGGTCGTATTGCAAACCGCCGTGGTAGCGGGTTTGCTCAGCGCCTGTTCGGGAGGCGGCGGTAGCGCTGCCGCCAACGACCCGGCCGCCGCGGCCGCCGCCCAAGGGGTGGGCGGTATCCAGGTCGCGGGGCGCCTCAGCGGTGCGGACGTACCACCTACCGGCACGCCCTGGCCGGCGGCAACGCCGGACGACGTGACCCTGGACATCGATGAAGTGGCCGTCTCCACGGACGGTGTCCAATACACCACCGTATTGCAGGGACCGATCCAATTCGACCTCAGCGATGCCGACGGGGGCATCATACCCGGATTGGACCAGTTGCCCGCCACCGAATACAAGGCGCTGCGCCTGAAGGTAAACACCGTCACCTGGCATGCCACCTGGACGGTTACAAACCCCTCACCCTGCGACACTTCCATCACGGGTCAGAGCACCGGGACCGTCGCGCTCGGCGGGCATAAGTTTTTATATTTCATGACACCCAGCCTGGGGGGGAATACGCTGCGCCACTACCTCACCAAGCTACCTATCGTGGATCCCAATTACATCGGCGATGCCAATAATCCGTTTCTCCTGGCCACTCCGCTTGTGGTAAGCAAAGATAATGTCTCGACACTGTCCCTGGTGCTGGGCACGTCAGGCACATTGACATGCAGCACCGTCACCGCCATGGACAATCAGGGCACGCCGACCCTGACGCTGGCGGGCGACGTCACCCAGTCGGAAGGTGTCTCCGGTATCGATTTCAATCCGGACTTTGATGAAATCGCCGTGGCCAACACCACAGGCAACAGCATCACCGTCTATCGCCGGGATGCGCTGGTCACCAGCAGTGACGGAAACCTCGCCCCGGTGCGATACATCACCGGGCCGGATACACGGCTCAACCTGCCGCGGGGCATCGCCCTGTACCACGACCCCAACCCCAGCAATGACGAGATGATCGTCGCGAACTCCGGCAATAACAGCCTCACCGCCTACAACATCACCGCGGTCGGCGATGCCTCGCCGGTGCGCACCATCGCCGGCAGCCAACAAACGAATCTGAGCACCCCGGTGGGTGTCGCCTTAAGGACCGGAAATACCTCCAACAAGGATGAATTGTGGGTCGCCAACAACGGCAACGACACCGTCACCGTCTACACACGCATCCTTCCCGGTGACGCCCCCCCGCTCTATACCCTCGGCGGACCGAGCACGAATCTCAGTGCCATGTGCGGCATCACTATGTACTCCTACACGGACTCAACCAATACGAGACAAGACTACGTCCTGGTCACCAACAACGTCCGCCCGGGCACCTCCCTGGGCAGCGACAGCATTACCATTTACGATCGATCGAAGATTTATGATGCAACAAAGGTCGCCTCAGGCATTCCCTACGTGGCTGATATTCAGCCCACTTACACCATCGGCGGCGACCTGACCGGGCTCAACAAACCATGCGGGATCACCTTCGACAGCGCCGCCAAAGAGATCTACGTCACCAATACGGGTAACGACACCGTCACCGTCTACGACTGGACCCAGCTTACGACCATCAATGATGTCTACAATATCGCGCCGGTGCGGACAATCTCCGGACTGAGATCCCCTCAAGGTGCGAGCTGGGACGCCACCCATGGCCAATTGTGGGTCACCCAGCGAGGCCAACAGGCCGCCATGACTTCACTGCCTGACATGACACCCGTGGCCAGCGATACCGACTCCGCCGGCGCGCCCATTCAGGGAAAATACAACATCATCGTCTACGGCGTCGATCTCAGCAAAGGCGTTCACAGCGATGGCTCCACCATTCCCGTCCTATATACGGAGCGCGGCACCGCAACTTTCAACACCACCGCGGGCACCGCGTGGGCAAGCATGGTGGTGAATGTGGATGACTCACGTGCACGCCAGATCATGGAACCCGCCTGTCAGATAGCCATTCACCCATCGCAAAGCATCTCCGGCATCTACGACGTCGACAGTAAAGGCGATTTCCATGCCTTTCTCAAGGACCAACGGGGCTCGCTCAGCGGTGCATTCAACCCCAACGGCGACATATTCACCGCCACCGCCTTCGACAACCCGACGCGCATGTACGTCATGTTCGGGGTCAAAGATACGGGAACGGCGGCACCGAATCTGGTACCGGGCGGCAGCACCGCTTCCTATACTTTTGCACGTTACGTAAATCAAATCACACTGAACAGGTTCAGTACGACGGCGCTCTCCAAGAACGACACTTTGACATACCAGTCGGATCTCGGGGGCATTGTATTGAATCCCACCCGCCTCGTCGGCATGGCCATAGACTCGGATGCATTGACCATCGCGAACCCCATGGGTGATTACGCCGCCCCGACATCCGGCGGGTCCGTCGATCTGCAGAGAGGCGACGCGAATACCATTGGTATCGCCTTGACCACCCATGCCGGGGGGCAATTGGAAATCGAGGGCACCGGCTTCGGCCTGGCGGGCGCCGCCACCGCGAACGGCGATACCATTCTCATGATGGGGGATACCAACGTGGTGGACAGCAATAGCTGTCCGACCATCCTTGGCTACAGCATCGCGTTGCGCAGCAGCCCATCGCTTACCGACAATGACATCAAGGGCACCTATTACGTCGCCGCCATGGGCGATGCCGGATACGTACAGACGCAACCGGCGCGCGCCGCCTACCGCTTGAGCAGCGGGACCATTACCTTCGACGGCAAGGGGGGCGGCCAGCTTACCCTGGCGAATAGCGATGAAGGAGATATCCAGGCGCAAGACCAACCCTTTACGTATATCCTGCGCAACAACGTGACCCTGCCGTCCAATAAGGCCGCCTCTTCCACCTCGCCTTCTACCGTCGTCGATCTATATAAGACGCCCGGGGATCTCAATCCCATCGCCTCCGCCGTGATCGGCAATGGAGGAGAGAATTTGATCTTCTATGAGAATTTGGTAAGCAAGGATGCACAAACGGACTCCGTGGCGATAACGGGCCACCCCACCAGGCTGATCGGATTCGCGGTTCATCGCAATCCCTAGCAGGGTATCGAAAAATACTCTGCTAAGGCGGCGCGGGCCTGTCCCGCGGCGCAGCGAGTTGAAAAAGGCCGGAGGGGGATTTTTTCAACATCCTGTTAGACTACAGAACGCTTCATTAGACAGCCGGCGGTACCACAACCGCCGGCCCGGGCTGCCCTCCGCGGGAAAAACTCTTTCAAGACCCAGGGCGCAGCCGCGCGGTCAATCCTCGGAAAGGGCTTCGCGCAATGGCTTAAGGTGACGCTCGTAGAGCTTCCAGCGTCCCACCGAGCTTTTGTAAAGCGGGCGGCGAACCTGATCATAGCTGGCCGTCACCACGGTGCGCTTGGAGTCGTAGAAACGCAGACACCGTTCATCCCAAGGCAAGCCACAAAACGCCACCAGGTCACGGGATATCCGCTCCTGATCGGCGATCAAGTCTTCGTATCTGACCTCCATAATGGGGACGTCCAACACGTCATTCCAATGCCTCATCAGGCGAAGATACTGGCGGTAGGCGCATCCGAGGTGCTCAAGGCTGTAGGAGTACTGGTGGTTATTGGCCTGGACGAAGCCCTGAAAGAAACAGGACAGGCAGGTATCCAGCGGGTCGCGTATACAATGGATAATGCGCGCCTGGGGAAAGAGCATTGTAATCAGCCCCAGGTGAAAATGGTTGCCGGGCATCTTGTCAGTCACGCGCAATGCGCTCTCCGGCGCCAGCACGCTGAGCCGGTCCAGGTAATGAGCGGCAAGCTCTTCACACTTCTCCTGCGTCAGTTCGGTCACGCATTCCGGATATGCCCGTGTCGTCCCCAGTAGATTGGGCATCGAGATCGTCATCCAATTGATGTCTTCCAACTCACCGGCGCCGTGCACGTCTGGGTGGCTGGCGAGTATCTGCTCCACCAGACTGGTCCCTGAACGGGGCATACCCACAATAAACACAGGACGCTGGGAGGGGTGTTGAACACGGGGGGCCCGGTCCATGAAATCAGCACTGAAGACCGCGATATGGCGTGACACAGTGTCCACCATATCTTTACACTCGAAATCCACCCCAAACAATTGATTGCCCAGGCTATACTGCTCAAACGCCCTGTCATATTCCCCGCACCGGTCAAGCAAACGCCCGGCCGCAAAGTGCAGCAGCATCCGCTGGCGATCAGTAAGCTTCAACGCAACCGCATCCGCCAGGACGCCTTCAACCATCTGGAGTGCATCCACCTCGCGACCCACGTGACGGCCGACATCGGCAAAGGCCAGGGTCACCGCCGTCCTGTCATGGCCCTCGCACTGCAACAGCGGCTCTAGCATCTCCCAGGCTGCTTGGATATCCCCCATACGCTCCAATACGATAACAAGCTCCGCCGCTGCGCTGGGGTGCTCCGGCTCCAATGCCAGGGCACAGCGATAGTTTTCCACCGCCGCATCGAACAACCCGCTTTCAGTCAGCAACCGGCCGAGCCCTGTGTATGCCTGTACATACTCAGGATCCAGATGGAGGACTTCGCGATAATAGGCCTCGGCCCTGAAGCCTAGGCCAAGTTCCTTCATGCACGCTGCCAAACCACAGCGTGCCATGAGCAATTCCGGCCGAAGCGCCAGGGCCGCGTTGTAACTCTTGACGGCTTCATTGTAGCGGCCCAGTGTCAATAACAATGACCCGCGGCTCTCATGGGCCTCGACCAGGTCAGGCTTCAATTCAAGCGCGCGGCGATATGCATCATTCGCCTCATCGAGGCGGGACAGGCGCCGCAATGCGTTACCGAGATTGTTATGGACTTCGGCCATGCCCGGGGCGATTGACAATGCCTGATTGAAACTCCCAACCGCCTCCTCGGCCCTGTCTTGTTCCAGGAGCACGATACCGAGGTTGGTATAGGCGGCCTCCATGCCGGGCTTCAGTCTTATCGCCTCCCGGTAGCAGGCCTCCGCCTCGGGCAGGCGCCCCATCACCTGCAGCGTCTTCCCCAGGTTGTAATGAATTACGGCCCTGGACGGTTCCAGTGATAGCGCCTTGCGAAAATGCGCTTCGGCAGGCGCCGCCTGCTCCAACTGGGCATTGATCATAGCCAGGGTAAACCATGCCTGGGCATCTTCAGGCTGGTCGGCACAATACCGCTCCAACAATAGTCTGGCCTTCTCCGCCTCACCCTGCTGCAGCAGATTCATGGCCTGCTGGGCTTCGCCTGTCATATGTGCTCCGCTCACTGGTAAAAATTTAGTCAAAGATCTATTTATTTTCTACGGTCACGATAAAAATCGCAACACAAACACCGACAACAGCGCCACCCTTTATGCGAGGAGGAAGGCACCGAAAAGCGCTAAAAAGGCTGTATATAAATGGGAGCCGGTTGTGCCCGGCAGGCACGCCTTTACGGCAGGGTCACGGGCAATTGTATGGACGGTGTCGTGCCGCTGCTTCCACCACCCAACAAGCCCACATTGGTATTTGTTGAGTAGATGGTATCGTTGGTGGAACTGCTGAGATTAATGACATTGACGCCGATATTAATCACGGAACCGGAACCGATGACATTCACCAGGCTGCTGACGCCGCTCTGGGCGTTGCCGGCCAGGGTGATGTTGCCCCCGACGGAACCGTTGCCGCTCGCCGAGCCCGATGAGGCAGTGGGAACAACAATGGGGTCGGTGGTATTCAACACCACCTGCGGGGTGGTATCCCCCGGTGTGAACACCTCCATGGACATATCCATTCTAAAATAAAGACCTGCCGCACGGATACTGTCCAACTCGCTGTCGGCAAGCACCTGCACGCCGGGTGGCAGATGAATACCTGCTTGTCCCGCCACTGCCAACGGGCTTTGCATACCCACCAGCACGGCCGCCATGAACAGTACGAATTTACGCCTGTTTATTGTGGTCAGTTTTAAAATGGACTTTGTCATGGCGGTTTCCAAATAACACCTACTCCGCGCCATCCTTGCGTGGGGAAAGCATCGTCCTGATGAGAGACTTGACTGTGGTGTTAGAACCCACCGATGAAGCTGGTGGAGTTGTTGTAATTATTCAGGTAGAAAGTATTGCCACCGGGCGTTGGTATCAGACTGCCCACCACATTCACTCCCGCAGAGGTCGTGGTCTGGGCACCTACCGAATTGATTTCAGAAGATAGATTTTGTTGTGTGTTGCCGTCCATGATCACCGCCCCCTTGTTGCTGGAGGAGTCAAACTGATGGTTGTCGTTCCACTCATAAGTGCCAAGACACACGGTACTGTTATTGTTGCCGCAGGTAGAGCTGATACTTCCCCCACCGGTATCTATACCCTGTGCCGTGATTCCCGCCATGTCGGAATCTGAAAGCCCATTGGGATCGGCATTTGCGGCGAAGGGCGTCATCAATAAACCGGCGGTACATATGATCCAAACTATTGAGTAGCGCATTGCGCGTCTCCTATCTGCTCTCGCATACTGAACGGTGGGAAATCCCGATGTCCGCGATGCGGAAATAACCTACGCTGAGGCTGTCTTGTTTGAAAATCTCCAACATTATGCCAACATCGTGCCATCTTGCCATCGCTTCAGAATCCACCGACGGCAAGCACGCCATAAGCCATGTTCACTTCGGGACCGCTAAGGGTGACCTTACCGGCATTGGTCACGACGCTCTGGCCGATCGAACCCCAGGCAAGGTTATTGATAGTCGCCGACACGTTCTGCTGTACCGCCGAAGCGGTACCGGATTGGTCATTAGATCCCTTGCCGAGGCTCTTGTCTGCGGAGTGATCATCCGACCATTGAAACCAACCGAATGTTATATTGGCCTTGGCACCCCCCGAATTTGTAATCTGGGAAGTTGCCGCGCCGCCGAATACATAGGTGTTGTCTCTGCCTGCAACCTGACTGAGATCCGCGTCTTTTAGAGTGACCTTGGCCGCATATGCAGGTGAGCACAGCAAACTGACTGCGGCAGCCACTCCAAGCAAGATCTTTGCATGCATCATCAGGAAGATCTCTGCGATCTATAAGAATTATTTTTCGGAGTTGAATGGCGATTGACCTACCCGCCTTCGCCGCGTCCGTGGAAGTTCTGTTGCGGCGCTCCGTCGTCCCTTGGACCAACCAGGCTCCTCCAGGAGCCTCTACTACCGACCCCGCCGGCGGGGGGGATCTCCCCCCGCCTTGGGAGTCTTTACTCGGTTATTGCTTCTGAGATTATTAGAAGCCGCCGAGGTACATCGTGCCCCACGACTCACTGTCGATGGAGGCAGCG
>CAYXAX010000022.1:0-23073 GCA_964463055.1 uncultured Gammaproteobacteria bacterium
AGCAAGCCGCGGGCGTGTACCGCGGCGCAGCGAGTTGAAAAAGGCCAGGGAGGGATTTTTTCAACATCCTGTTAGGGTGAGGGGGATCGATTGGTCGCTGCCGAAGGGCTGCACTACAACACGAAACTCGTAACCTGCAACCCGCAACTTTTATTTTAGGCCCGCATGTTGGCGCCGATGAGGTCGTGTATGAAGCGCAGTTTCTCAGCGACATTTACGGAAAGCACGAACGGGTAGGCGTCCGGCAGACCCATGCTGCGGTTCAATGCGTTCATGGTGACGGTGAGTTGTTCCCAGTCGCTGAACAGCTGCGCAAATCCCTCACGCCACGCCGCCGGCTGACTGGCGTGTTGGGCTTCCTGCAGGACATCGTGGGGATGGGATACGAGCCGGCCGTTGACCGTAAAGCCCATGTCGCGCGCCGTCTCCAGGGTATCCACCATGTGCAGGTAGTGGGCCCAGGTCTCGGCCCAGTCTTCCCACGGATGGGCGCTGGCGTAGGCGCTGATGTGGCGCTGGCTCCAATCTGCACGGGGGCCTTCCACGTAGTAATGCTTCAGGGCGGAATCGTAATCCGTGCGTTCGTCGCCGAACAGCGCACGCGCCCTGTTCAGCAGCCCGCTATCGGGCAGCACCAGCTGGGTCCAGAAATAATGCCCGCTTTCGTGGCGAAAGTGGCCCAGTAATGTACGGTACGCCTCATTCATCCGTTCACGCATCTCTTCCCGCGCGCTGGCGTCCGCTTCCGCAACGTTAATGGTGATGATCCCGGAGCGATGGCCGGTAAGTACGTGCCGGTGTTCGCCAACGGTATCGGTGAACTCGGTGGCCAGTGCCGGGTCCGCGAGAAACTCAAACGCCAAGCCGTGGAGCGGATCCCGATCCTTGCCGACGATGGGCAGTTCCAGCATGAGCAGGGTATATAGCAGGCGCCGTTTGGCGCCCTCGATTCGATACCAATAGAGGCGGTTGGCGGGGTCATTCAGGTTGGGGATCAGGTGATTGAGGCGGCATGAGCGGCAATAGGGCTGCGCATCCTCGACGGGCACCATCCAGTTGCATACCTGCTGGTCGCTGTAATTACGGCACTGCCGGTAGCGGGCACCGGCGGCCGCCGCCGGAGTCAAGGCGCGGAACGTGGTATCGTCTTCGGGTTCCAGCGCGCTCAGGCTGAGGAATTGCGGTATGAATCCCAGCGTCCGCCCGCACACCAGGCATTGATGGTTTTCGAAATGGAGTGTATTGCCGCAATGGCAGGTGAAGGTTTTCATAGGTTTTCGGTGCAACGGCGTGTTCCCCATTGTAACCGGTTACCGTGCAAGGGGTAAGGTGAGCGGCGCGCGGCCTGCAACAAGTTGAAATTGCTTATTTATATCCGTAGTGTACCCTGCTAATCGCAGGTCGCAGGTCGCAGGTCGCAGGTCGCAGGTCGCAGGTCGCAGGTCGCAGGTCGACAAAGAGTTTCGCGTTTCGGGTTTCGAGTTCCGTGTCGTGGGAACGGTCGGCCGCACGTGGCCTGGAAGTCCGGGATTGGTATTGGCGGGAAGAGAATCTAAGGAGTCGGGCAGTGGCGCATGAAGGTAAGCTGAGAAAAGAGGCGGGGCTCATCGGGCTGCTTTATGCCAGCGTGGGCGGTATCGTCGGGTCGGGATGGTTGTTCGGCCCGTTGCACGCGGCGCAGCAGGCCGGTCCCCTGAGCATCTGGTCGTGGGTCATCGGAGCGGGGGCCATCATGCTGCTGGCGCTGGTGTTTTCAGAGTTGGGCACCATGATCCCTAAGAGCGGTGCGCTGGTACACATCAGCCATGTCAGTCACGGGGCGTCCCTGGGGTTGGTTTGGAGCTGGATCCTGTTTTTCGCCTATGTCACGGTGGCGCCGGTGGAGGTCATGGCGGTGCTCACCTACGCCAATAACTACATCCCCGGTCTCATCCAGCCCAAAACCGGTTTATTGACCCATACCGGGTTTGTGGTTTCGGTACTGTTTCTCGGTTTTTTCGTGGTTTTGAATTTTCTCGTCATCCGCTGGGTGTTGTTCATCAACAGCGCGGCGACATGGTGGAAGCTGGCCGTGCCGGCGGCGACGGTGTTCGTACTGATCGGTTTTTCCTACCACCCCGAAAACATGCACATGGTGCAGTCACCTTCCGACAGCCAGGTCAGCGGCATGTTCACCGCCGTGGCCACCTCCGGCGTCATCTTCAGTTACTTCGGTTTTCGCCAGGCCATCGATCTGGCGGGCGAGACCGCCAACCCGTCGCGCAATATCCCCATCGCCGTGATAGGGTCGGTGTTGATCGGCTTGGTGTTGTATGTGGGTCTGCAGTCGGCCTTTCTGCTAGCCGTAGACCCGGCGGAGCTGGCCAAGGGTGGCTGGGCGGGGCTGCGCTTCACCGGTCTGACCGGCCCCTTCGCCGCCATCGCCGCGGTGGTGGGTGCCACCTGGTGGGCGGTGGTGTTGTATATCGACGCCATTGTCTCGCCCGCCGGCACGGCGTTCATCTATGTCACCGCCGCGTCGCGCATTACCATGGCCACCGGTGAGATCGGCAGCGGCCCGGCGGCGCTGGCGCGCATCAACAACGCGGGTGTGCCGTGGGTGGCGCTGCTGGTGACGTATGTTGCCGGGGCGATGTTTTTCTTTCCCTTTCCTTCCTGGCAGAAACTGGTGAGCTATATCTCATCGGTGACCGTGCTTTCCTACAGCATCGGGCCCATCGTGCTGTTGCAGTTGCGCCGCTCCATGCCAGACGCACCGCGCCCGTTTCGCCTGTGGATGCCGTGGCTGTTGGCGCCGGCGGCGTTTATCGTCTCCAACTGGATCATTTTCTGGACCGGTCTGGCCACACTCAACTTCATGTTCGGGCTGCTGTTGGTTCTGCTGGTGTGTTATCTCGTTTACCATTATGGGCTCAAGCGCGGGTCAGGCGAGTCCCTCAAGTGGAGCCACATCTGGTGGCTGTTTCCATACTTCGCCGGGCTGTGGCTGCTGACCGGCCTGGGTCCGACGGCGGTGGGCGGAAACGGTGCCCTGAGTCTGTTTCAAGGCATGGCCGCCGTGGCGGTGTTCAGCCTGGCCATTCTCGGCATCGCCCTCGCCACCGCCATGCCCAGGGAGGAAATCAGGCAGTATATGGAAGAGATGATAGAACTGCCCGTGGATATCTCGCCGTAACCATCTTGGCACACAAGGTCCGTTGCCCGGTGTATTGTGACCACTTGACGGTAATACCCATATGACAGCACCGGAGTTGAACAAAGAGCTCCTCAACGAGCTGCGAATCGATCCCGGACAGCGCGCCGGCGGCGGTGCCCGCCGACGCTGGTTGTGGATCGGCATTGGTGCGGTAGTGCTTATCGCCCTGGCTGCGGGTGGACTGCGTGTGCTGACCGACAACGCGGTCGCGGTGGAGACGGCAACCGCCCAGCCGATGCAGACCGCGGCGGCGGATACCGTGGTCCTCGACGCCACGGGCTATGTGACGGCGCGGCGTGAGGCGACGGTCTCTTCCAAGATCACAGGCAGGTTGGCGGAAGTTCTTATCGAGGAGGGGGAGCAGGTTAAACAGGGGCAGGTTTTGGCCCGCCTCGACGGCTCGGATGAGCTGGCGCAGCTGCACCTGTCCCAGGCGCAGGTCGCCGCGGCCAAGGCCCAGGTGGGTTCCCTGGATGCCCAGTTACAGCAGGCACGGCGCGATCTCCAGCGCCAAGAAGACCTCAACAGGCAACACCTGACCACCGCCCAGGCGGTGGATGACGCCCATACCCGTGTGGAGACCCTCGATGCCCAACTGCGGGCCCAGCGCAAGCAGATCGATGTGGCCGAGGCCCAGGTACGTATCGCCCAATTGAACTACGACGATACTATTATTCGAGCGCCTTTTCCCGGCGTGATCACCGATAAGGCGGCCCAGCCCGGTGAGATCGTCTCGCCCATCTCAGCCGGCGGCGGCTTTACCCGCACGGGCATCGGCACCATCGTGGACATGGATTCCCTGGAAGTGGAGGTCGATGTCAACGAGGCGTATATCAATCGCGTCACGCCTCATCAGCCGGTGGTGGCCGTGCTCGATGCCTATCCCGACTGGAAGATCCCCGGCGACGTGATCGCAATCATCCCCACCGCCGATCGCAGCAAGGCCACCGTCAAGGTGCGCGTTGCTCTGCACCGGAAAGACCCGCGCATCCTGCCCGATATGGGTGTGCGTGTATCGTTTTATGAGGGCAAGAATGATAGCGCCGCGCAGCTGCCCAAGGGTGTACTGGTGCCGGCCAGCGCCATAGTGGACAGGGCCGGGCACAGCGTGGTGTTCGTGGTGGACGGCGGCCTCGCACGCCGCCGCAGCGTTAAGCCCGGCCAGAGCTACGGCGACATGCGCCTGGTGGAGGATGGTCTGCGGGCCGGGGACAAGGTGGTGCGTGATCCCCCCGCGGCCCTGGATGACGGCGCGAAAATCAAGACTCATCCGTCTGGATAGTGCATCATGACTACGCTTGTGGAGATCCGCGGCGTCAGCAAGGTCTATGAGCGCGGTAATCAACGCGTCGAGGTCCTCCATCATGTCAATCTGGATATCCCCGCGGGGGATTTTCTGGCGCTGATGGGACCGTCCGGTTCAGGCAAGACCACGCTGTTGAATCTCATCGCCGGCATCGACACACCCTCCCGAGGGGCTATCACCGTCGCCGGCCGGCGCATCGATACCCTGTCCCAGGGAGAGCTGGCGCGCTGGCGCGCCGCACATATCGGTTTCGTATTTCAGTTCTATAACCTGCTTCCCATGCTTTCGGCACTGAAGAATGTGGAATTGCCGTTACTGCTGACGCGGCTGAGCGCGGCCCAGCGCCGCCACAAGGCCTCCATCGCCCTCAAGCTGGTGGGCTTGGAGGAGCGCGCGTCCCACAAACCGGGCGAACTCTCCGGCGGGCAGCAACAGCGGGTGGCCATCGCCCGCGCCATTGTCTCCGATCCCACGCTGCTGGTGTGTGATGAGCCTACGGGTGATTTGGACCGCCAGTCCGCCGAAGAGGTGCTGTCCCTGCTGCGGCAGTTGAACCAGGTGTATGGCAAGACCATGGTGATGGTCACCCACGACCCCAAGGCGGCGGAATATGCCCGGCGCACCCTGCATCTGGATAAGGGGACGCTGGTGGAAGAAAACACGACTGATGGATCAGGCAAAGAATAGCCGGCGGTGCGGTGTGTCAATAGCGCTTGGAGATACTACCTTGTTGGCGCGCGCGTGGTGATCTGGAATTCATGAGTTGATGCGGACGGATTGTTCGGGCGTGTTACGGGCGCAGTTACAATAGTCCGTTCGGCAGTAATAGGGTTACAGGTGCCCGGCGCGATTCATGATTGGTTTCCGGGACGAACGAAGACGGCGATCGACCGGGGGCCGACTCGATAATCAGGTGTGGAAACGGATTCATCGCCTTGGCCGATAAGGTCGTGCGGTGACGGCATTCCGGTGTTGATGATCCTGAGCCACGGGCCCGTTTCCTGAAAAGTGAAGGTCAGCTGCTCCCAGTAAGCATTGATCATCACGTAAATATCGTCGTCCCCCTGGGAGGCTCCGTTAAGGTAGTAGGCAAGACTGCGCGATGCCGGGGAGCGGTCGACTTCGCCGCTTGCGCCGTACCAGCGGACATCTTCGCGCCAATACCGGTTACGGCCGATACTGCGATGGGCCTTGCGGAAGGCGATCACGCCTTTGAAGAAATCAAACACATCCCCGTGCGTGGTCAGCCGATCCCATTGAAGCCAGGAAATTTCATTGTCCTGGTTATAGGGGTTCTCCCATCCATTCTGGGTGTTCAAGAATTCATCGCCCATGCGGAACATCGGCGTCCCGTTCGACAGCATGAGAAGCGTGATGAAGTTTTTCACCTGTCGCTTGCGCAACGCCATCACCTCGGCCGGCACGCCCGCCTCACCCTCCCAGCCGCAGTTCCAGCTCGAAGGCGAATTGTAGGCCACGAGGTCGTACAGGGTAAGGCCGTCGTGGGAGGCGACGTAATTGAGGCTCTGTGATGACAGGTAGGCGTTCATCAGATCGTCACTGAAGATGTCATCGCTGCCGTACAGGCGTGTGATCATTTGATTTACGAGGTCTTGGTCACTCTTGACAAAGCGTCGTGTCTGATCGCGAAATTGATCGTTCCACTGCATCCACATGAGACCGGGAAAGTTTCTTCCCAGTTCGTAGGTGAAGGGATCCCAGGGTTCGGCGATCAGGCGGATGCGCGCCAAATCCGGATCGGAGGATATCTCGCCGATGACGGCCGGGTCATCGAGGTTCACGGACCCGTCGGGATTCCGGGTAAAAATGGACGCCAGATCAAAGCGGAAGCCGTCCACTTTGGCCTCTCTGACCCAATATCGCAGGCAGTCCAGAATCAGGCGGCGCGTCTGCCTGTTTTCGCAGTTGGTGGTGTTGCCGCATTCGGTGAAATTGCAATAAGGATCGTCCGGATTGTTGTTGAGCAGGTAATATGTGCTGTTATCGATGCCGCGGTAGCTGTATATCGGTCCCTGATGATCGCCCTCCGTGGTGTGATTGAAGACCACGTCCATGATCACTTCGATATCGGCCCGGTGCAGCTCGCGCACCATTGTCTTGAATTCGTTAATTTGGTCGCATGCGTCGCGTGTTGCGCAGTAGAGGTGATGGGGTGAGAAAAAGTTCATCGTCATATACCCCCAGTAACTCCCCTCCTGGGGATCGAACTGGTGAACGGGCATCAGCTCGACGGCCGTCACGCCCAGCGCCTGAAGGTAGGGGATCTTTTCAACCAGTCCGGCGAACGTGCCCCGCGCTTCGTTGCTTACGTCAGGGGCGAGCCGGCTGAATCCCTTTACGTGCATCTCATAGACGATGAGGTCGCCCTCATGGCGCGGCGCGGTCGTTCCCTGCCAGTCGAACGGTGGATTGCCTTCGCACAGGCATCCCAAAGCAGCCTGCCCCGCGTTGGCGCCGGGGGCGATGGCCGCGGTCCTGCTGAAACCCGGTGGAAAAAAGACCGATTTGGCGTAAGGGTCCAACAGGATCTTTTCCGCATCGAACCACTGCCAGCCGCCCGTATCCTGGGGGCGCGGTCCGCTGATGCGATAGGCGTAGTAACGGGCGTCGGGTATGCGATCGCGGGGTATGCGGCAGTGCCAGATGCGGTGTGTTTTGTTCTTTAAGTAGTCCAGGGTGTAGCGGTGAACCGGGTTGACGTAGTCGCCATCGCCATAGAAAAGGAGCTCTACGCGCTGAGCATGCTTGGAGTAGATGGAGAAATTGAACGCCCGCTCGGCCTCAATCCAGGTGACGCCTTGCGGGTAGGGTTCCCCCTGTTGTGACGTCCATGTTGTCATGATGCACCGTCCTCCTCCTTGTCCGACAGGTTATAGACGCCGCCTGAATAGGGCAGTAGATGCCTTAGCGGAAAGCTATATCTTCGGGGCTTTTATTATCTTGTTCAAGGGCAATGATTCGTCAAATTTCGGACGGTGATGTGAGGTGGTCCCATCCATGTGGTTGCGTGGGGCGCCTTGGGCTGCATGCCCGATTGAACAGTGAGAAATCAGACAGGATAGTGCGCATTGTTCGCTCATATCCGGTTATCAGGTTTACAATGGCAGGCATGATGCGTCGGTGGCAAATCCAGTGATGGCGAGCCAAATCGGTACAGCGGCCTTTTTTCCATGTGCGCGGTATATTCATTGATGACGGTTTTCTGGTTTGGCGTATGAAGTACCTGCACCTGATTGTCGCCGGGTTGATGCGCAAGAAGACACGCACCCTGCTGACGTTGTTGTCCGTGGTGGCGGCATTTGCTTTGTTCGGTCTGCTGGATGCGGTGCGTGTGGCGTTCAATGCCCCGAACAGTGTTGCGGGCATCGACCGGCTGATTGTTGCGTCACGTTTTTCCATTATCCAGCCCCTGCCTTACGCCGACTATATGCGCATCCGCGCCGTGCCCGGCGTCAAGGAGGTCGCCTACGCCAACTGGTTCGGCGGGATATATCAGGATCCGAAAAATTTTTTCCCGAACATCGCCGTCAGTGCCAGGCAGTTCCTCGACATACATACCGAGTTCGTTTTGCCCGAGGCACAGAAGCAGGCCTTTCTCGATACGCGAACCGGCGCCATCGTCGGCGAGGCGCTGGCCGAGCGCTTCGGCTGGCACGTGGGTGACAAGATACCGCTGCAAGCCACCATCTTTCCCAACAAGGACGGCAGCAATACATGGGTATTTGATCTGGTGGGCATCTATCACGCCGACCGTCCCGAGTTGCGCGGCATCGAACAACAGATGTTGTTTCGCTATGACTATTTTGATGAGGGTCGTCAGTTCGGTCATGGGACGGTGGGGTGGTACATCGTCAAGGTGGACGATCCGGCCCACGCCGACCGGGTGGCCCATGCCATCGACCATATGTTCGCCAATTCCGCGGACGAGACCAAGACTCAAAGCGAGCGGGAATTTCAACTGGCTTTCGCCAAGCAGATCGGAGACATTGGGTTGATCGTCAGCGCCATCATGGCCGCGGTGTTCTTTACCCTGGTGCTGTTGACGGGCAACACCCTTGCTCAGGGTATCCGCGACCGGATTCCGGAACTGGCGGTGCTCAAGACCATCGGCTTTACCAATTCCACGGTGTTGCTGATGGTCTTGGGCGAGTCCGTATTCATGCTGGTGGGCGGGGGGCTGGTCGGCTTGGCGGTGGCGCGCCTGTCGCTGCCGCTGCTGGGCGCCGCCACCGGCGGACAACTGCAGCTTCCCATGACCACCGGGACCTGGGTGTTGGGCGTGGCGCTGATGGTATTGATCGGAACGGCGGTAGGGCTGCAGCCGGCGCTTCGAGCCATGCGGGTCAGAATCGTGGACGCACTGGCAGGGCGCTGATATGTCGCGAGTTCTATACAAGACCAAGACGCTGCTGCGTCGCGCAGGTATCGTCCTCGGGGCGGTGATCGGCGTCGTCCTGTGGATTACCTTGCCGACGCTGTTTCTGGTTGCGGGCGCGGGGTTGTGTGTCTGGCTGGCGGCGGCCCGTGAGGGTCGCCAGGCCTTGGCCATTACCTGGTCAGGGCTGTCCACGCTGCCGCAGCGGCTCGGCGCCGCCTCCGTTATTGTCGTCGGCATTGCCGGGGTGGTCGGTGTGCTGGTCGCCCTGCTGGCCATGGCGGAGGGTTTCCAGGCCACGCTCAAGCGGGCCGGCGATGACGACAGCGCAATTGTCCTGCGCGCCGGGGCCAATGCCGAGCTTTCCTCGGGAATCGACCGGGCCAGTACCATACTGATCTCCCATGGGCCGGGCGTGCTTCGCGATGAGCGGGACATTCCCATCGCCTCCGCCGAGGTGGTGGTGGTGGCCAACCTGCCCAAACGCACTACCGGCACCGACGCCAATGTCGAGGTGCGCGGCGTCGGGCAACAAGTATGGGACCTGCGGCCCAATGTGCATCTCATCGCCGGGCGCCGCTTTAAGCCGGGTCTGCGTGAGCTGATCGTGGGCAGGGGGGCGCTGAGTCAGTTCGCCGGTTTGACGCCGGGTTCGACGATCCGCCTGAACAATCAGTCCTGGACCATTACCGGTGTGTTTGCATCCGGTGATGCCCATGAGTCCGAATTGTGGGGAGATGCAGAGTCCGTTGCCGCCGCCTACCGTCGCAACGGCTTTCAGTCGGTAACGGTGCGCCTGACCGGGCCGGAGGTGTTCGACCGGTTCAAGGCCGCGCTCACCACCGATCCGCGCCTCAAGGTGGATGTTGAGACCACGCGGGCGTACTACAATAAACAGTCCGAGCAACTGACCAGGACGATCCGAGTGATCGGCACCGGTGTTGCGGTAATCATGGCCATTGGCGCGATGTTCGGCGCCCTCAATACAATGTACGCGGCGGTGGCGGCGCGGGCCCGCGAGGTGGCCACGCTGCGCGCACTGGGATTCTCCGGCATCCCGGTGGTGGTGTCGGTGCTGTTGGAGGCCATGGTGCTCGCCGCGGTGGGCGGCGGGTTGGGCGCGGGTGTCGCCTATGGGGTCTTCAACGGCTACGCCGTATCAACCCTGGGGGCCAACTTCAGCCAGGTGGTGTTTCAGTTCCGGGTGTCACCGGATCTGCTGCTGCGTGGTCTGCAGTGGTCGCTGGCTATCGGATTTCTGGGTGGATTGTTTCCGGCCCTGCGCGCGGCGAGCCTGCCTGTGACCGCCGCACTGCGGGAGTTGTGATCAATAGCATCGGGTCCGGGTTATTAATGATTCACCGATAGACGCTGCGTATCCACCGTGCGCAGGTTGCGTTCGGTGGGGCAGTGCTTCAAGAGTAATCCAGTCAAATCTTAAAGCGTTTCACGTAGGTGCTCAGTTCATTGGCGAGTGTGGTCAGTTCGTTGCCTTCCTCGGCGACCTCGGTGATGCTCGACGCGGTGTCCTGTGACAGCTGGTTGATGTTGGCCATGGTGCCGTCGATTTCCTTGACCGTGGAACTCTGTTCTTCGGCGGAACACGCAATCCGGTCGTTCATCTCGCGGATGTTGGTAATCTGGCGCGCAAGCGCCTGCAGTGTCTCCGATGCCTTGTTGACATGTTCCACGCCAAGCCTGGCCTGTTCCTCGCCTTCCTGCATGGATTTGACCGCCTCTTTGGTGCCCGCCTGAAGTGTCTCGATCATGGTATTTATTTCTTTTGTTGACTCTTGCGTGCGCACCGCGAGGGACCGTACCTCGCTGGCGACTACGGTGAAACCGCGTCCCTCCTCGCCAGCGCGGGCCGCTTCGATGGCCGCATTCAATGCCAGGAGGTTGGTCTGTTCCGCGATGGTCTTGATCACGTCCAGGACCATGGTGATACCCTGGGCATTCTTTTCCAGTTCCAGAATCACGGCGGCGGTGTGGGCCACTTTGGCGGCGAGATCCTTGATTACGCCCTCGGCGTTGACCACGACCTTTTCACCGGCTCGGGTCTCGTCATTTGCGCACTGTGCGACACTGGCCGCTTCCTCGGCGTTCTGAGCCACATCCTGAATGGCAACGGTCATCTGTTTCACGGCGACCGCCGCCTGTTCGGTCTCAAGTTGCTGTTTCCGTGAATTCGTTTTCGCCTCATCGGCCGTTGTGCTCATGTGCTCGGAAGCGGAGAGCATTTTGTCGGATATGTTTTTGGCACTTTCAATGGCGCTGTGTACCGCCTGAATAAAGGTGTTGTAACCCACGGCAAATTCGCTGCGCGGGTTGTCCTTGCGGAAGGACAGGTCGATTTTTCCATCGATCTCGGTGAGATGCTGCCCGATTTCCTGCAATTCGAAATTGCGTATGGTTTCGTTGCGCAATTGTCGGCAGAAGTAGACCAGAATGGCGGATTCGAACACCACATAGGCGGCGTGTATCAATACCATGCTCAGCCCGGTGCCGTTGGCAAACACGTATACGGGATAACCCGACGCCTGCAGGTAGTTGAATGACAAGTGATGCACGGCGATGACGGCGGCGGCGGTGATGACCGGCATCCAGTCGCGATAAAACAGCAGTACGGCGAGAAGTGCAAATACACCGAAGTGAATCGCGATCATGCCGTGGCCCTGATCAATGTGCAACGCGGTCATGACCATGAAGATGGCGCCGTTGGCCAATCTTGTGGTCAACGAGCCCGGCATCATCATATACAGCAGCGTGGACACCACGGCGAGGGGTAATGCGATGGAAAGAGCGAGTATCCAAGTGCCGTACCAGCCGGCCAGCCCGGCCGCCAGCACGAACAGAAACCAGTTGGTGAACATCATGAGCTTGTCGCCCGCGATGTGCACCGCCTGTAAGGAGTGTAGTCGTCCCGTCATGTTCGCCGCCCTCTGTCTTGATAATGCCCGGTTCCCGATTCCTAGGTATATCGGTAGAGATGTCAGTTACTTAACGACGCGCGCTGGCCGCCGGTGCGGCTCTGTGAAATCAATAGGATACAAGGGCCAGGTTTGGCAGATTTCGTCCACGGCTCAATCGGTCAAGCGGTCCAGGGGGATGCCCCAGATGCCGATGCCCCGGGCGCGGGCGATCTTCTCCAGGACCTTGTATTCATAGGGCGCGTCGGGCAGGGCAGCGGCCCAGCCTTGGCGCAGCAGCATGGCGGAGAGGTCGTTGTGGTCGGCGCTACACAGGGCGTCATAACTGCCATCCTCATGCCTGCCCTTGCGGGTGCACTCGACGAAATTCGTGCCTATATTGAATTTCAGTGCCAGAACGGCGCGCGGGGCGCAGTCGACGGGCCGCACGAACATGCGGCAACTCTCGTCTGTAGGCGGGATCAAAATGCCGTATAAGTGGATGGTTGCATGATCCATGCGCAGAGTGCCGTCGTTATTGACGAAGGGGAAACCATCGAAGTCGGCGGCTGCGATTTCGAATGGGTAAAGCACGATCAGGAACAGGATTGAACAGATTATGCGCATATGGATGAACTCGCCTCGTATCGAGTCCAGAATGACGGGACGGCGCCGTCCGGGTGTGATATGATCTCCACACGGATCACATGTGGGTGCCTTGCCCCGTCCTTGTTCGATTCTACAGCGGGTCTTTCCCGTGTCAATCCAGGTGCCGTTCCGCGGCTGTTGTGCGAGTGTGACTATATCCTCGAAATGCGTATGATGGCGTGAAATGGTGCATAACCTGAAACAGATGCTGTTCTTGACGGTGGCTGCGGCCTGCCTGAACGGGTGCTCGGGCGATCAGGTCAAGCACATGGTGTATGACGCCTTGTACAGCAGACAGTGTGTGGACCAAAAGGGCTATCCCGACTGCGATCCCCACCACCCCAGCTATGATCAATACAAGCGGGAACGGGATAAGGTCATCACGGGGAACGACGGCTGACCGCTTGTCCTGAGCAGTCATAGGCCTCAGTCGCGGGCCTCAGATCCGGCAGTCAGGCGCTTTTCAATCTTGAGATGAGTGCCGTGACCCTGCTTTCTATCATATCTCTTACTTCGCGGAATCGGTGCGCGTCCATGTTTTTAGGGTCGGGGATGTTCCAATCTTCGCGGGCCTTCGCCCGGACGTAGGGGCACTCATCACCGCAGCCCATGGTAACGGC
This sequence comes from uncultured Gammaproteobacteria bacterium, assembly GCA_964463055.1. GTDB lineage: Bacteria > Pseudomonadota > Gammaproteobacteria > CAWJPQ01 > CAWJPQ01 > CAWJPQ01. The sequence goes on from CAYXAX010000022.1 coordinate 13,076, forward strand.
CAGGTCGTATTCGATGTCGGGTATCAGATCAAGGGATTTCGAGGTATGGGCGCCGAGGTCGTAGCCCAGTTCCTTCATGGACGCGATGGCCTTTTCGTTGACCTTGCCGGACGGGCGTGAACCGCTGCTATACACCTCGATGACGCCTTTGCCAAGTATGTTTCCGAACGCCTCCGCCATCTGGCTGCGGCAGGAGTTCTCAACACACACAAACAGAACATGCTTCATGTGGATCCCTCCCCCCGGCAGCAGCCGGGTTCTCTGAGGCAGCGGCAGCAGGCAACGGCAAGACAGGCGCCGATCACCGGCGCCAGGAGATAAATCCAGAGTTCCTGCAGATGTCCGCTGACCAGCGCCGGTCCGATGGACCGTGCCGGGTTCATGGAAGCCCCGGAGACCGGACCGCCGAACAACGCATCCAGCGCCACCACGCCCCCGATGGAGACACCCGCCATGACGCCTTTTTCCTTGGCACCGGTGGCGACGCTGATGATGGTCAGCATCAGAATGAAGGTCAGCAACAGTTCCATGACGAACGACTGAACCGCCGTCCCGGAAGGTGAAGTGCCGCCCAATGTGGGATGTCCGTGAAACAGCAGGGATACCACCACGCTGGCGGTAAGTGCGCCCAGTATCTGGCCGATCAGGTATCCCGGTACGTCTTTGCCCGGGAAGCGCCGCGCGTACCAGAAGGCAATGGTGACCGCGGGGTTGATGTGGGCGCCGGAGATATCTCCCAGGGTGTAAATCATGGCCGATACCGTGAGGCCGAACACCAAGGCGATGCCGACGCTGGTAACCGCGCCGCCGCTGATGTTATTGACAACGATGGCGGACGTCCCGGCGAACACCAGAATGAACGTCCCGATATACTCCGCGAGTAGTCTTTTCACTTGTTGAACACTGTTCTCATGACGGGATATGAGAGATGCACGTGTTTGTGCGCCATATATCCCGCCGTCAATGGTCGATGCGGCCTTTGCTCCCGAATATGCTAACAGATGCGCGGCGTTTCGTGACCATGCTTCATGCGTCTGGATAAACAATGGCGGGCTTCGTGAAAGGCCGGGAGGGTGCGTAAAACACACCCTCCATGAGGCATGGCCAATTTAATATTAATGGGGCAGGCTTACCGACTGCAGAACGTGGGTCGGACCGTACTGGTCATTGAATCCGTAGACGGAAATATCCACTTTTCCGCTGCGGTGTACCCGGACCGTCGCCCAGGCATAGTCGCGGTCGGTCTGGGGGTTGACCGTGGGGTCGGTGGGCAGCGCCTCGAACGGTGAACCGCCTGAACCCACCAGGACCTGCCACGCCTTGCCGCCCTGATCCTTCCACGGTTGGGACATGTGGTAGATGTGCTCGTGACCGCAGAAGTAGGTGGCGCCGTACTGCTCGATCAGGCTCCAGAAGGCATCCCGGCTGGCGGGGTCGTTGTCGAGACCGGCCGGGTGATCCGGATTCGGTGATGCACTATCTGCACCGAAATAATAAGTGAATGCCGGTTTGTGGCCGAACACGAAGATGTGCTGCACGCCGCGCGCTTGAGCGGCGGCCAGGTCGTTGCTCAGCCAGTTGACGGGCGCATGGGAGTCATCGCCTACGGGGTCGGTATTAATGACGACAAAGTGAGAACCGCGGAAATCGAAGCTGTACGACAGCTTGCTCTGATCCGTGCTCAGCCCGTCGGCGGGACCGTTATTGGAGACATTTTCAAAGCCGGGTGTCTGGCCGAACATGTCCATCATGCGGGGGTCGTCGAGGATCAGGTCACCCATGTTGGCGCGCCACGCGTTCTCGTTGACCAGCAGGGCCTTTTTGCCGCACGCCTTGCACTGAACCTCGTGATTGCCGGGCACGGGCACCACATAGGTGCCGGTCTCCATCAGACCAGCCACCATGCCGCGCCAATAGGCGTACTGCTTGTACATCTGTACCAGGTCCGAGGCGACGACGGCGTCAACGCTGCTGGTGTCAGCGGGCACATCGGCGTTGCCGAACCCCATGATCATGTCGCCATTGAAGAAAAGAAAATCCGATTTCTGGTCCTCAACGGAGCGCATGATCCTCGACCACGCCTTGGTATTCTGCAGCCAGATTTTGTCCTGAGCGGAGACGGGCAGGGTGGTGGGGTCGGGTTTTTTTGGATCCTGGCGCGAATCGCCTACGGTGGAAAACGACAGAACCACCGGATCCTCGCTCTCATGTCCGTCGTGGTTGAGGTGATGCCTGTACTGCTGCTCCCATGCATGGTCGACGCCCGCGTCCGCCTGAACCGTCTGTATGTATAGCGGAGACAGGGCGAAGACCAGCGCCGCCGTGTAACGAATTTTTCTCAACATGTCCCTTTCCTTTTTTGGTGTTGTGTTGAAATAAATCAGGACCGTCTCGATCGCTGTAGTCGCCTAACGGCACCTGACAGGCGGTGACGATAGCGCGTGTGGATGACATCAATGTGACGATGAATTCATTGGTCGTCATACCGTTGTCACATCATGGTCGTAACATGTTTTCCAAACAGACGAGGTGGCGTCACCATGGAGCACCGCTGGAGCAGGCGCAAGACGTTGGATCTGGAAGTACGCGTGAACAGCGACGAGGGCACGTTATGCACCCGTACGCGGGACGTGAGTCTGGAGGGAATGTTTCTGCGTGGCCCGGTGAACGGTTTAGAAAAAAATAGCCTGGTGGATCTTGAGTTCAGGTTGGGTAAGAAGAGCGGCGCCAAGGTTTACCGGATAAAGGCATACATTGTCAGGTATGCCGACGATGGCGTCGGTGTAATGTTCCTTGAGTTCGTAGCGGATACCTTCCGCTACTTCGAGCGCCTGCTGTACGCGGCGTGATCTTGCTCTTCCGGCTAGTCCCCCGCACGTTGTAGGTAGTCATGCACCACGGCATCGCTGATGTCGCCGTGATAGTAGCGCGCCACATCCGCGACGATGGCCTTGGCCGCCTGTCGTCTGACGACGCCTGGCAAGTGGGTATTGAAAAGCGACCGCCCCGGATGGCGGTGCTCGTCCTGCGCCAGTTTGGCGTAAAATTCCAACGCCGCGGACGGTGGAAATCCCGCCATGGCCGCCAGCCGGATGCCGATGCGGTCCGCCTCCTGTTCCTGAATCCTGGACAGGGGCGCGAGCTTGAGATAGGTGCCGATGTCGGAATTCATCTCGGCGATGACGTCGTCCAGGTTTCGGTTGGGATTGCGCGGATGCTGCAGCACAACCGCACTTACCTGTTCGCGGATGTGTTCGGCGATGGCGTGTCCCACTTCATGTCCCAACACCACCGCCAACTCGGCATCGCTCAGGTGATAGGATTGGATAAAGTGACTGCCCACCATGAGCTTGCCGCCTGCCATGCAAAACGCGGAGACATCCGGGTCGGAAGTGAGGTGGAGCGTCCAATGCCAGTGCGCGGCGGCGGGTTTCAATTTGACCGCCTGGGTGATGATCCGGTCAGTGATGCGCTGCAGCCGATTCAATGTCGCCGTGTCCTGATCTAGACGCCCGCGGCGCCTGGCGTCAGCCACCAGTTTGTCATAAGCGGCGGCGGCGACGCGCTGGACGTCGGCCCTGGCGAAGCTGAAAATCTGGTGTCTGCCGGTGACGGGCGCCCCGGCATAGGCCGGAAACACGGTCAATAGTGATAGCGCGACTGCGAGGATTTGGGCCATCGCCACCTCCAGAATATGACAGACGGCCCCGGCAGGGCCATCTATCAGGGGTATCGCCCTCCGGAAATTAAACTTTACAGACAGCGGGTTAAGCCCAACTCCGGCTCTGGGCGGCGAATGAGACTGCTGTCATTAATTGGTCATAATTCAGTAATATAAATTTGATATTTATTTCACAATGGCCATGCCGCAACACCTGAACCAATCCGATCACGAACTCGCTGCACTCCTTGACGATGTGGTTCGATTGCGGGAGCAAGTGTCAACTGGTGCCGCTCAGCGCCTTGAGAAATACCCGACGCAGGACGGGCGTGCGCACAGTGCAAGCATGCAAAATCTTGCCCAATATCTGGCCCTGCGCAGTATCGATCTGCGTCCGCTGCAGGAACGCCTGTCCGACGCGGGTCTTTCTTCCCTTGGCCGTAGTGAGTCACATGTGCTGGCAAATATCGACGGCATTATCGGACTGCTGAGCCGTGCCGTGGATTTGCCGCCGTCGTTGAACGATGACCTATCCTCGTGCAGCGGTACGCGCGGTACACACATTCTTCAGCAACGCACGCAAGCCTTGTTCGGGCCCCGCCCCAAGGAGCGCTTCACGCGTATCATGGTCACCCTGCCCACCCAGGCGGCCCAGGATTATGGCCTGATACATGCGCTACTGGCCGAGGGCATGAATTGTGCGCGTATCAACTGTGCCCACGATGATGCCGGGGTGTGGTTGGGGATGATCCATCAGCTGCGCCGCGCCGAACAGGCGTTGGGTGTCGAGTGCCGTATTCTCATGGACCTGGCCGGACATAAGATCCGCACCGGGCCTGTAGCGGTGGGGCCGGCCGTCCGGCATATCAGGCCGCCGCGTGACGCCTGGGGGCGGGTGGGCGGACCCGCGAAGGTAGTATTGATGCCAGACGCCATGAACGCGCAGCAGATCGAATCTCCCGACACTCTGTGTATTCCCCTCACGGTGCAGCAGCGTCTATGCGCGGGTGATCGACTCACGTTTGACGACTGCCGTGGCAAGCGACGTCATCTGGATATCGCCGAACGCCGGCCGGATGGTTCCTGCATCGCGTTGTGTGCCAAGAGTGCGTACGTCAGTCCCGCGACACGGATCAGGTGGCGGCGTACCAGAAAAAAGCACTATGTGGATTGCGGCGCGTTCACTTTCCAACGCCTGGTGGGTCAACCGGTTGATATCAGGCTGTTCGAAGGCGACCAGTTGTTGCTGACCCGCGAACCGCTGCCTGGCGTTCCAGCAGCCCAGGATGACCAGGGCCAGACCGCCACGCCGGCACATATTGCCTGTTCCCCGCCCCAGGTGTTGGATCAACTGCAGCCGGGGCAGACGGTGTGGATAGACGACGGAAGGATAGGGGGGGTGGTCGACGCGCTGACCGATGAGGGCGCGATGCTGCGTGTTACACACTCGCGGCCGCAAGGCATCTGCCTGCGGGCGGAAAAGGGCATTAACTTTCCTGATACCGACCTGCGCCTCCCCGCCTTGAGCGAGCAGGATGCAAGCGACCTGGATTTCGTCTGTGCCCACGCCGACATGGTGGGATTCTCGTTCGTTCAGACCATGGAGGACATGACAGCGTTGGTGGACATGCTGCACCAGCGTGGTGCCTTTAACCTGCCTGTTATCGCCAAAATCGAGACCAAGTCAGCGGTGAAACACCTGCCCGAATTGATCTTTATCACGCTTGACCGCCACCCGCTTGGTATCATGATCGCACGCGGTGATCTGGCCGTGGAACTGGGCAGTGTGCGCTTGGCGGAGATTCAGGAGGAGATTCTGTGGTTGTGTGAGGCAGCCCATGTGCCGGTGATCTGGGCCACGCAGGTATTGGAGTCGATCACCAGGAAAGGTGTTCGCTCGCGTGGTGAGTTCACCGATGCGGCCATGTCGGTGCGTGCCGAGTGCGTCATGCTAAATAAGGGGCCTTACATCGTTCAGGCGCTGCGTGCTCTTAGCCAAGTGCTGGCACACATGCAGGATCACCAGTCCAAAAAGGTATCACGATTGCGCGCACTTCACTGGTGAAGCCCTTTCGGCCAATAATGATTAGCGCTAGGCCCGCTCTGTTTTCATAGCAGACTAACTTCCATCCAATAAGGAATCGCCATGATTGAATTGATTGTTATCCGCCACGGCATCGCCGAGGATCACGCCCCGGGTGATACCCAGGAAGTGCCCGGGGCGGACTTCGAGCGGCGCCTGACGCAAAAGGGCAGGAAACGCATGAGCAAGGCAGGCAAGGGGCTCAGACGCATCCATCCCGAGCTGGACCTGGTGGTTACCAGCCCGCTGGTGCGGGCCGTCGAGACGGCTAAGATTCTGGCGAATATTTATGGTGACGTGCCTACCACGCAGCTTGCGGCATTGGCGCCTGAGGCCCCATGGGATGATTTTCTTTTTTGGCTCAAGGACCAGCCGGCGGGCAGACGTATCGCCGTGATCGGCCACGAACCGCATCTTGGCCGCTGGTGCAGTTGGATGTTGTGCGGACTGCAGCGCCCATTTTTCAGTTTCAAGAAAGGCGGGGCGTGTCTATTGAGGTTGGAATCGCCACCGACACCCGGTGAGGCGGATATGGTGTGGTTGATGACGCCTCGCCAACTGCGTGGGCTGGCCTGATATGGGACAGCCCATGGCTGAAGAGATGGATGTCAACGGATTGTTAGGTATGGCGGCCGGCTCAGCGGTGCGTACCCAGGCCCTGCGCCTAGTCCATAAGACATCTGCGGCGGGTGACAGACTCACGAATGAACAAGACGCCGAAGCCCTGCATGACTTCAGGGTGGCGCTGAGACGCCTGCGCACGTGGCTGCGCGCCTACGGCAAGCAGACGGGGGCCGGCAACAAGTTCCTGCTGCGTCTAAAGGACCTGGCCCGGGTCACCAACAGGGCCCGCGATGCCGAGGTGGGCTTGAGCTGGCTGAACCGCCAGCGTGCCACACTGGCGGAGCGTCAGCTCGAGGGCTTGAACTGGTTGGCGTCTCACCTGGAAGAGGAAAGGGAGCATGCCTACGCATATATTCGCTCTCATGTCCCGCCAGAGTGGGCGTCAATTGAGAGCAAGCTCTACAAACGCCTGGCGCGCGAAGACGGATCGCCCCAAGAGGATTTTGGCCGGGTCGCCAGCCAACAACTGCTTTTTTTCCGCGACCGACTGGCGCTGCGCATTGAGAAGGTGCAGTCATTGACGGATATATCCGCCGCGCACCGCGTTCGGATCAGCGCCAAGCATCTGCGCTATCTGCTGGAGCCACTGAGTGATGAGCTTCCCGATGTGGTTCACGCCGTCACGCAGCTTACCGCGATACAGGACCGGCTCGGTGAGCTGCACGATGCAAGCGTGCTGTTATACCGGCTGATTGACGCCACGGAAACCGCCGCCATGGAAGATGCCAAGTCTCACTTAGGCATCATTTTGACCGGTGACCTGGAAGAGAGCCAGGTGGCGGAAATCAGAACACATGATGCGCAGCCTGGACTGCTGATCCTGGCAAATCGCGCCAGGGCGCATGAAACCTCTGTCTTTAACCGGGTATTGGAGCACCTGCATTCGCGGGATGTGCGCGGCTTGATGGATCAGGCGCGTGATATCGCGGAGTTTCTGGCCATCCCGTTAGGCGGGCAGAAAGGGTAGCGGCCCGCGGAAAACCCGTTGCGCGCAGCGGGCGTTGTATTTTGTTCGCACATGAATCTATGGAAAGATTACTATACAATCCGGTTACCCCCACGTCACAGCATGAAGCCATGACACTGCCCACCGAACGGCTTAAGGAAACTGTTGCGGCCGTCGACCTCGGCTCCAACAGTTTTCACATGATCGTCGCTCACGATCGCGACGGGCAGTTGTCCGTGATCGATCGCCTGCGCGAGCCGGTGCGCCTCGGCGCGGGGCTGGACGACGCTAATCAACTCTCCCAGGATGCCCAGCAGCGCGCCCTCGAGTGCCTGGAGCGTTTCGGCCAGCGCCTGCGCAGTCTGCACCCGGACAGCGTTCGCGCGGTGGGGACCAATACCCTGCGGCGCGCCGGGAATGCCGTGGAGTTTCTAGCCAAGGCGGAACAGGTCCTCGGCTATCCCATCGATATCATCGGCGGTATGGAAGAGGCGCGCCTGATCTATCTGGGGGTCGCCCACGGCCTTGCCGACGAGAAACAGCGGCTGGTGGTGGATATCGGCGGCGGCAGCACCGAACTCATCCTCGGTGTGGGGTTTTCACCCATGTACATGGAGAGCCTTGAAATGGGTTGCATCTCCATGACCCAGCGTTTCTTTTCCGATGGCGCCATCACTCAGAGGGCGGTGGACAAAGCCCTGATCGCCGCGCGCCTGGAACTTGAGCCCGTGGAGGCGATATTTCGCGAGATGGGTTGGCAGGACTGCGTGGGTTCATCGGGGACCATCCGTACCGTGGGCGAGGTGGTGACCGCTGCCGGTTGGGGGACCCACGAAATTTCCCGCGCATCGCTGGACAAGCTTCTGTCGGCACTGATCAAGGCCGGCCATTGTCAAAAAGTGAGCCTGCAAGGCCTGAGTCAGCAACGCGCTCCGGTCTTCACCGGTGGGGTGGTGGTATTGGCCGCGATTTTCGAGGCCCTGGATATCGAGCACATGCGCGTTTCGGACAAGGCCCTGCGCGAGGGGCTGTTGTACGATCTGTTCGGTCGCATACACGATGAGGATATCCGTAACCGCAGCGTGGCCAATCTTGCCAGCCGCTATCACGTGGTCATGGATCATGCCGCCAGGGTGGAGCAAACGGCGCTGCAGTGCCTTGGTCAGGTTATAGAGCAGTGGGATTTGGTGCAGGACTCGGACAGACACTGGCTGTCCTGGGCCGCCCAGCTTCATGAAATCGGCCTGGATATCAGTCATGCCCAGTATCATCACCACGGCGCCTATGTGGCCGAGCACGCCGATATACCAGGGTTTTCCCGCCAGGAGCAGAAGCTGCTGGCATGCCTGATCCGCGCCCATCGGCGAAAATTCCCCGTCAAGCTGTTTAAAGAACTGCCCGGCGCCCTGTCCGTGTCATTTCAGCGCCTGGCCATACTGCTGCGCTTGGCGGTGTTGCTGCACCGGGCGCGCAACGCCGCGCCACTGCCGGATTTCAGCCTGAAGGCAGACAGCAGGGCACTGAGAATCACGTTTCCCCAGGGCTGGCTGGACGGACACCCGTTGACGCTGGCCGACCTGACCCAGGAGGCCAGTTACCTCATGGGGGCGGGGTTTGAACTGAAATTCCATTGACCATCTGCGGGCCCCGTTTAAAGTGTCATCAAGGGAACGGCTGAATAGTCGGTTATTTCGGGTGCGGCGTGGATTAGGCCTGGAATCCAGGGCTTTCACCCTGAGGCAGCCGGTTTTCTGCCCGCAAAGGCCGGGATCGCGCCAGGATGCATCATAACGAACCGTGCGCAGCTCCTGCCCGCGAAGGGGCGCCGCGCGGGTATCTTAGGGTTACTCGTTTAAACCTTCCAGATAGGCCTGCTGAACACAGAATTGGGCTGCGTCACCAACAGGGGCGACACGGGAATACGCCCCGTCCGCCTGCATTTCCCAGGCCTGGCAGTTGTCCTTCAGATAGTCGTTCAGGTCCGTGACGAGCTTTTGCCTGATGGCGGGATCTTCCAGGGGAAAGCAGATCTCGACGCGACGAAACAGGTTGCGGCCCATCCAATCCGCGCTGGCGCAATAGATCTCCGCCTGGCCGCTGTTCTCGAAATAGTATGCGCGGGTATGCTCCAGGAAACGGCCGATGATGGATCGTACACGGATATGGTCGGAGATGCCGGGGACCCCGGGCCGCAGGCTGCACATGCCGCGCACGATCAGGTCGATCTCCACGCCGGCCATGGATGCGCCGTACAATGCCTGAATGATCTGCGGTTCGATCAGAGAGTTGAGCTTGGCGATGATGCGCGCCGGTTTGCCCTGTTCGGCGTTCTTTGTCTCGCGCGTGATCTTGCTCATCAAGGCGTCGAAGAGGGTGAACGGGGACTGGTAGAGTTTGCTCAGTTTGGACACCTTGCCCAGGCTGGTGAGCTGCATAAACACCTGGTGCACGTCGCGGCCGATCTCCTTGCCGCAGGTGAACAGGCCGTAGTCGGTGTACAGTCGTGCCGTCTTGGGGTGGTAGTTGCCCGTGCCGAGGTGCACATAGTTGCGCAGCGAACCGTTCTCGCGGCGCACCACCAGGATCATCTTAGCGTGGGTTTTATAGCCGACGACGCCGTACACAACATGCACCCCCGCCTCCTGAAGGCGGGTGGCCAGGGCGACATTGGTCTCTTCATCGAA
>CAYXAX010000023.1:0-22318 GCA_964463055.1 uncultured Gammaproteobacteria bacterium
GACCTGCGACCTGCGACCTGCGACCTGCGACCTGCGACCTGCGACCTGCGACCTTATCTCCTCCCCCTGTTGGATAGCATTCGGGTAGAATATACCGCAATCCGCAATGACACTGCGGTCGCATCACAGGCCCCGTTATGAGAATCCAATTGCTTCCTCCCCAGCTGGCCAATCAGATCGCCGCCGGTGAAGTGGTGGAGCGGCCCGCCTCGGTGATCAAGGAGTTGTTGGAAAACAGCCTTGACGCCGGCGCCACCCAGGTGGAAGTGGACGTCGAGAACGGCGGCACCCGGCTGATACGGATTCGCGACGACGGCCATGGAATTCACAAGGATGATCTGTCCCTGGCTCTGGGGCGACACGCAACCAGCAAGATCACCAGCATGGAGGATCTGGTCAGGGTAGGGACCCTGGGGTTCCGCGGCGAGGCGTTGCCCAGCATCGCCTCGGTGTCGCGCCTGGTGTTGACGTCACGACAGCATGACAGCGACAAGGGCTGGTCGGTGCGCTGTGACGGGGATGTCCCGCCCATGACGGCGTCTCCGGCGCCCCATCCGCCGGGGACCACGGTGGAGATGCGTGACCTGTTTTTCAACACCCCGGCACGGCGCAAATTTATGCGTACCGAGAAGACCGAGTTCGGCCATGTGGAGGAGGTGCTGCGGCGCATTGCCTTGAGCCGCTTCGACGTCGGGTTCAATCTCCGCCATGCCCACAAGGTGGTGCACAACCTGATGCGTGCGCCGGACGTCGAGGCCCAGGAACAGCGCATCGCCGACTTGTGCGGTCAATCGTTTCTCGAGCAGTCGCTGCGTATCGAGGCCGAGGCGGCCGGCCTGCGCCTGTGGGGATGGATCGGCCTGCCGACCGCGTCACGCAGTCAGGCGGACATGCAGTATTTTTATGTCAACGGCCGCTTTATTCGCGACAAGGTGGTCAGCCATGCGGTGCGCCAAGCCTACCAGGATGTGTTATATCAAGGCCGCCAGCCGGCTTATGTCCTGTACCTGACGGTGTCGCCGGAGCAGGTGGATGTCAATGTCCATCCCACCAAACACGAGGTACGGTTTCGCGAAAGCCGGCTGGTTTACGACTTTTTGCTGCGTACCGTCAGTCGCGCCCTGGCGCAAACCAAGGCGGGGATTCACGCTGCGGGTTCAAGCACACAGAACGCCGCTGGGGTAGAGTTCCCGCGCATGCCCGATGATTTGCCGGGTCGTGTGTCACGCCCTGATACAGGCCAGTCACCGGCGCGGCCATTACACGCAGCTGCGCGTCAGGGTGATTTGCCTTACGGCGTTCAGGAACAGATACGTGACTACGCCGCCCTGCACCCGACGCAGCAATCCGTGACGCAATCCGCTGAGGCGCCGCTGCAGAACGTGCCGCCCCTGGGCCACGCCCTGGCCCAGCTGCACGGCATCTACATCCTGGCCGAGAATGCCCATGGGCTGGTGCTGGTGGATATGCATGCCGCCCACGAACGCATTGTCTACGAGGCGATGAAACTTGCCATGAACGGCGATGGTGTTGCTGCACAACCGCTATTGGTACCGGTGACCCTGACTGTGAGCGAAAAAGAGGCTCAATGCGCGCAGGCAAACGCTGAGGTTTTCACGCGCCTGGGTTTTGATGTGCAGCGTCTCGGTCCGCAGGGTCTGGCCGTGCGCCAGGTGCCGGCGCTGTTGAAGGATGCGGACGTGGAGACGCTGGTGCGCGATGTGCTGGCGGACCTCATCGTTCACGGCCGCAGTGAGCGTATCGAGGATCACTTGAATGAGTTGATGGGGAACATGGCATGCCGTACGGCGATCAAGGCCCACCGTCGCCTGACCCTGCCGGAGATGGATGCCCTGCTGCGCGACATGGAACGCACCGACCGCAGTGGCCAGTGCAACCATGGACGGCCGACCTGGGTGCAGCTTGGGCTGGGTGAGTTGGATAAGTTCTTTCTGCGCGGTAGATAAAGACTCGTCTCAGGTCACAAGTCGATGAAGCATTCTATACTCTTTTATTCCCACTCCCCACGGGAGAGGGTGAGGGCGATCGAAACATTGATCGCTGTTTCTATCACTCCCCCTCACCCCGACCCCCTCCCTGGGAGGGAGAGGGGAGGAAGAGTGGAACCGGTCGTAGGGGGTAGATCCCTGCACCCTTCGCTTCGCTCTTCCCTCTCAGGGAGAAGGTTAGGATGAGGGGGGTCAAATAAGGTATTTTTTTGACCTGCGACTTGCCTTATAGCACTTCGACTTTCAGCAAGATATGCCGCTCGTCGTCACCATGGCGGCCGCCCGTACTGATCGTACCTTGTTCATGTTCGACGATGTCTCCGACAGCACCGCCGATGTCGATCCACTCACCTGTTTTACCTCTCACGGTAGTCGTCGCGGCCTGCGACTTGATGGTACCGCCCTGTTCGGTATCCAGGGCGGCCTTGTGGGGCATGATGTCGATGACGGCGTGATCCCCGCTGATCGTCGCCCGGACGGCAAAGCCGGTGGAGAGGTCTTTGTATTTGATGGCATTGAGCACCCGTTCCTGTCCACCTGTGACATCCACGGTTTGTTCGACCACCGGGACCTGCAGCGTCATGTCGATGGAGGCCCAACGTCCCTCCATGACTTCTATGCGTTGGTTGGTCGCGTTCTGATCATGCCTGCGGGTGCTGTATGCCCGCGCCGTGGTATCGGCATGAGCGGAGTCATCGCCCTCGGGCGCACCGCCCCCGGTGCGCGTAGAGATATCCTCTTCGCTGGCCGCATGTTCGCCATAGCGGCTTTGCCGCAGGGTGATACGCAGCTGTTTGGGCGGTGTATCGAGCTGCTGAACCAGGTCGGTGATTTGCGTGATATCCGTGTCCTGCGCGCGGATGATTAGTTTATAGCCGGTCCCGGTCACCGCTCCTCCGGCATTTATCACCATGGGTTTGATTAATGGAATGATTTCTTCGGCGGGGCGGTTTTGGAGTTGAATGACCTTGATATCGGTCCCGGCGGCCGCGGCTACCCCCATGCCCGCCACCATAAAGGCGACGTACAGCCAACTCTGCAGTCGTGAATGGATCACAGGTGAAGTCGCCGTAGCTCCGGGTCCGGCGCGCTCTTTTCCCACATGCGCTCGAACAACTGCATCAATTCCCGCGCCACGGCCGGATCGTGAAAGTTGGCGGTACCTTCATAGCGGTTGGCGATGACACGGCGCATGTAGCCGGAATCGTCCGCAACGAGAAAGGCCTGGGTAATACCGCGGTGTTCTTCATGGGGCTGACGGATTTGAATACTGCTGCTCAGCCTCTGGCTCAGGTCCACGAGGCGGTGGGTTCGGCGCACGACGCCGCTGGAGTCATGCAGGAGTATGCGTATCATGGAATTGCGGCTGCGGGCGGCCAGACGGGCGACCGCTTCAGTGAATTCCGCGGTGTTGTAGACCGCGGGCTCCAGGTCACGGGTGAGGATACACAGGAATTTCTCAGCCTGGGTGGCCAGGCTGAGGGCGATGTCCCGATTTTCAGCGCTGGATCCCAGCGTTAGCAGTTGCTGTGACTCGCCCAGGCGATTTTGCTGCTGATCTTCCATCGCGTCTCTCCTGTGTGCCGCGAGCGCAGTTTAAAATGAAATTGTAGAGGCGCACGCCCTTTAAAAGCAAAGGCGCAATCTCAGGATAGCAAAAAAAATCGCCCGGACTGCAGGGAGGAGGTTGCAGGCCGGGCCAAGGGGTGCTCAGACGACTTGTTGTGAGGAGGTAGGAAGGGGAGGTGTCGTCAACCACTCCCTTGGACACAATTATCCATAATGGCCGAACGAAAACTGTGAACAACATCACAAAACGGGGGCAGTGCTGATGGGTGTCACGATTGCTTTTTAAAAACAGCTTGTTACGGCAATGCCGGGTATGCCGGCAGGGTGTTGCGAGTTGCACGTCTCGCGAGGCATGACAATATCCCGCGCCGTGGTTCGGTCCAACATTGTGCTAAGCGCGATGTTCCGGAATTCCAGGACTCAAAACCGCAAACCCGGGACGCGCGTCGATTTTCAAATCAGATTTTTTTCGCCAGCGCTTCGGCCAGACCCGTGTAATTGCCGGGGGTCAGTGCGAGCAGGCGCTGCTTTGCCGTGTCGGGAATCTGCAGTTCCTGTATTAATCCGTGTATTGCCTGGGCATCCACCTGGCGGCCGCGGGTGAGTTCCTTGAGCCGTTCGTACGGCGCCTCGATACCATAACGGCGCATCACCGTCTGGATGGGTTCTGCAAGCAGCTCCCAGTGACGTGCGAGGTCGGCATCGATGGCTTTGGGGTTTGCCTCGAGCTTGGTCAGGCCGGTAAGGGCAGCCTGATACGCGATAACTGTATGGGCGATGCCCACACCCAGATTGCGCAGTACCGTGGAGTCACTCAGGTCGCGCTGCCACCTGGATATGGGCAGCTTGTCGCTGAGGTGCTGCATGAGGGCATTGGCCAGGCCGCAGTTGCCTTCGGCGTTTTCAAAGTCGATGGGGTTGACCTTGTGAGGCATGGTGGAGGACCCCACCTCGCCGGGTACGGTTTTCTGCACCAGGTATTCAAGGGAGATGTAGCTCCACATGTCGCGGCAGAAATCCAGCAGGACTTTGTTGAACCTGATCAGTGTGTCCAGGAACTCGGCGATGTAGTCGTGGGGTTCGATCTGCGTGGTGTAGGGATTCCACTCCAGGCCCAGCCCGGTGACGAACGAGCGGCTGACTTCCTCCCAGTCGACATCGGGGACGGCGACCATGTGTGCGTTGTAATTGCCCACGGCACCGTTGAATTTTCCCAGCAGCACGGCGCCCGACAGCTGCTGGCGCTGGCGTTTCAGGCGGTGGGCGAAATTGGCCATCTCCTTGCCCAGGGTGGTGGGGGTGGCCGGCTGGCCATGGGTGCGCGCCAGCATGGGCTGGGCCGCATAGGCGTGGGCCAGCGCGGTGACCGCCTGGATCAGTTCATCCATGAGGGGCAGGAGGGCCTGGGTCCGCGCGGCGCGCAGCATCAGCGCATAGGCCAGGTTATTGATGTCTTCCGAGGTGCAGGCGAAATGAAAGAACTCGGCCAGCCCCTCCAGTTCCTTATTGCCGGTGACCTTTTCCTTGAGAAAGTACTCCACCGCCTTGACGTCGTGGTTGGTGGTGCGTTCAATATTCTTAATGCGCTGGGCATCCTCGGTGTCAAAGTTCTCCACGATGGTCTCGAGGGTGCGCGCTGCCTGATCGCTGAGGGCTGGAACCAGGCCAAGTTCTTTCGTCCGGGCCATGGCCTGCAGCCACCTGACCTCCACCTGTACGCGGAATTTCATCAGGCCGTATTCGCTGAACAGCGGCCGCAGGGCGGCGACCTTATGGCCGTAGCGCCCGTCTATGGGTGTAATCGCTGTGAGGTTGGAAAGATCCATCAAAGCCCCTTGATGTCTGGCGTATGTGAATTATACACGGCTGCCGCCGCATCATGGGAGCGTTGCTCATCCTCTGCCCGGAGACTGGGTGGCGGTGCCGCGTGGGCAGTCAAGTCGTTATTCGGCCGCCGCACCACAGGACAGCAGCAGCTCATTGGCGGTGTTGACCAGCTTGGTGCGCTCAAAGATCAGCTTCCAGCGGCTGCCGCCGCGCTGACGCCACAGGACAGCGGAGCGGATACCGGCCAGCAGCAGGGCGCGTATCTGGTTGGCGATAGACGGGTTGGAAAGGTATTCCTGTTCCCCGCTCACCAGAATGCGTGGCGTGAGGGTGCTGATGGTTTTACTGTACAGGTCGGCCAGGCGGGTGATGACGCTCTCATCGATGATGGATGTCTGTTGCGCCAGAGCTTCGATCTGCTGTATGTCGTCGCGCAGGCGTTTTTGCATGTGCCTGTTCTTGGACAGTTGACGCTCAAGGTGCATCAGCTGGATCACGTACTTGGTGAGTTCGATGTCCCTGGATTCGCTTTGATTGTCCAATTGGTCCCGTAGCAGTTTCAATCCGCGTTCGATCCCCTTTGCCCCGCCGTACACCGCCTCGGTACTGGCGGGATCGAGGTCAAAAATGGTCTTGATGCACGGGGCGTAACCGGGACCGTTGGGCGAGCCAAATCGCGCCGTACGCTGCACCAGCTGCACGGCTTGGAAAATGCCCGCCAAGGCCAGGGTCCTGTCGTTGATCAATGAATCCATGTTATATGTCGGAGCGCGCTTGTATGGGGTCGATGACCATCATGGCAGGTATCCCACTGTCGCGTCGATGGTCCCGCCGCCCAGGCACACTTCCCCATCGTAGAACACCACCGCCTGTCCCGGCGTCACGGCCCACTGTGGTGAGTCGAATGCCACTTGACAGCGGTCGCCATCCAGGGCGGTAATTTCACACGGCTGGGCCGTTTGTCGATAGCGTGTCTTCGCCTGGCAGCGATAGGGCACCTGGGGTGCATGTCCCGCCACCCAGTGCAGGCGCTCTGCGTTCAGGCCGGTGGATAAGAGGGCGGGGTGATCGTGACCCTGAACGGCGATCAGCGTGTTGGTGGCGGCGTCTTTGCCCGCCACGTACCAGGGTCGTCCGTCGGAGATGCGCCTGCCGCCGATGCCGAGTCCCTGGCGCTGGCCGATGGTATAGAACGCCAGACCGTCATGCTCGCCGACGGTCTCACCTGTGGGGGTGCGTATGCTGCCGGGCTTGGGCTCGAAGTAGTAGCGCAGGAAATCGCTGAAATTGCGTTCGCCGATGAAGCAGATGCCGGTGCTGTCCTTTTTGTCGTGATTGACGAATCCGGCCGCGGCGGCGATGCGGCGGACTGCGGTTTTTTGCATGTGTCCCAGGGGAAAGATAACCCGGCACAATTGATCCTGGCCCAGGGTGTAAAGGAAATAACTCTGGTCTTTTGCGTTATCGACGCCCTGCAACAACATATAACGGCCGTTTTCCTCGCGGATGCGGGCATAGTGGCCGGTGGCAATGAGGTCGGAACCGCCGGCCAGGGCATGGTCGAGAAAGACGCGGAACTTGATTTCCTTGTTGCACAGGATGTCAGGATTCGGCGTGCGTCCCAATGCGTATTCGGCGAGAAACTGTTGAAATACCCGCTGCCAGTATTCAGCCGAGAAATTGATGCCGTGGAATGTAATGCCCAGGTGATGACAAATGGCCTTGGCGTCACGAGCGTCCTCCGCGGCCGTGCAGGGGTGCAGCGGGTCCTGCTCCTGCCAGTTTTTCATGAACATGCCGCTGACATCATAGCCCTGGCGCATCAACAGCAGGGCCGCGACGGAGGAGTCCACCCCGCCCGACAGGCCCACGGTCACCCTGGAGCGGGCTGCGCCGATGCTGGCGGCCGGGGGGAAGGGCTTCGGTTGTATTTGGTGCATTATGCGGTGCCTGGCTGGTGGGCGGTTGGATGCGCTGAATATAACGCGATTAGCGGTCCATACGAAATCAATGGATGCGGCGGTGGGAGGGGTATTTGGAGTCGGCTGGATTGCACATACAGAATAGGCAAAGGCGATGTCGGCGGGGTAGGGCGCGTCATCCGTCCTGCAAGCAGTTATTCGAATTCACAAGCAAAAAGTATAGCATAACCCGCCCCGCCTGGCCGGTGCTGACGTCCGGTGGTCACGTCTCCGGGAGGTCCGACAGGAGGCTCAGGGGGTAGCGCACTCCACTGGTATAATCCTCGACGCAACGCATTACAAGCGGACTGCGCAGCCTTTCCGCGGCGCTCTCCAGGTCGGCGCGGCTCATCCACAGCGTACGCACAATTTCAGGCGCTGGTGTCCGGTCGGCATCGAAGTGGCTGCAATGCCCGGTGAAGCATACCCGCAGATACGTCTGAGCGCTGTTCGGTTCGATCCAGCGATAGATGCCGATCACCGCCGCCGGCTGGAATATGCCGGTGGTCTCTTCAAGCGCCTCGCGAATCACTGCCTCGAGAAGTGATTCCCCGTGTTCCAGGTGACCGGCGGGTTGGTTGAAAACCACGCGGCCATCCTGGTGTTCTTCCACCATGAGAAAGCGCCCATCGTGTTCAATGACCGCCGCGACGGTGACACTGGGTCGCCACCTCCCGTCAATTGGATTGTCCGGCATGCTCAACGTTGGTGCCTCCCGATGTCGGTTCATACAGCTGCCATTGTATTCCAATGGCAGCGCCCGGTGGTTGCGACTCCCGCCTTGTATGTATCAGAAAATCGGCAATCCGGGACTGGCGGCATTAGCCACATCAATCAGGACTTGTTACAATCCGCTGGCTGCACATGCCGGACGGGCGCTGGCTTGGTCCTGGCATGCATCAGCGGCGGGATGTACCCCTCACCGGCACAGGCCGGGCACCCATTTTTGATTACCCGTCGGCCTCCACCGTGGCAGAATCCGCCCAAGGGCAGGGCGCACTGGATCGGCCGCCTGATTGTTGGTGAACGATCGATAGCATTGGGAGCATGCATGGCTTACGCGCACATTAAAATTCCCGGTCGGGGGGAGAAGATTACCGTCGCCCAGGACAATTCGATTACAGTTCCGGATCAACCCATTATTCCGTATATAGAAGGTGATGGTATCGGGGTCGATATCACCCCCGTCATGCGCCGCATCGTGGACAGCGCCGTGGAAAAGTCCTACGGCGACACTAGATCCGTGGTATGGATGGAAGTCTATGCGGGGGAGAAGGCCAACGCCGTTTACGGCGGCGATACCTGGCTGCCCGACGAGACCCTCGAGGCCATGCGGGAATATGTGGTGGGCATAAAGGGTCCACTCACCACGCCGGTGAGCGGCGGCATTCGTTCCCTCAACGTGGCGCTGCGCCAGCGCCTGGACCTGTACATCTGCCTGCGGCCGGTGCGTTATTTTCCCGGGACACCCAGTCCACTGCGCCAGCCTGAGAAGACCGACATGGTGATCTTTCGCGAGAACTCCGAGGATATTTACGCCGGCATTGAGTGGGCGGCGGGGACCGCCGAGGCTGACAAGGTCATCAATTTTCTGCGCGCTGAGATGGGCGTGACGGCCATTCGCTTTCCCGAGGACTGCGCCATCGGTATCAAACCCGTGTCCCGAGCAGGTACCCGGCGTCTGGTGCGCAAGGCCATTCAGTATGCCATCGAGCAGGACCGTGCCTCGCTTACCCTGGTGCACAAGGGCAACATCATGAAATTCACCGAAGGCGGGTTTAAGTCATGGGGCTACGAAGTGGCCAAGGAAGAATTCGGGGCCGTGGAACTTGACGGTGGGCCGTGGTGCCGCTTGACCAGTCCCGTCACCGGGCGCGAGATCGTCATCAAGGACGTGATTGCCGACGCCTTCCTGCAGCAGATACTGCTGCGTCCCGAGGACTATAGTGTCATTGCCACCCTCAATTTGAACGGGGATTATATTTCCGATGCCCTGGCGGCCCAGGTGGGCGGTATTGGTATTGCGCCGGGGGCCAACCTATCTGATTCGGTGGCGCTGTTCGAGGCGACCCACGGCACAGCGCCCAAGTACGCGGGTCAGGACAAGGTCAATCCCAGTTCTCTGGTATTGTCGGCGGAGATGATGCTGCGCCACCTGGGCTGGTTCGAGGCCGCGGATTTGGTCGTGAAGGGTATAGCGGGGGCTATCAGAGGGAAAAAACTCACATATGACCTGGCACGCCTGGTGCCTGGCGCGACGGAACTCAGCTGTTCTCAGTTTGGTGAAGCGGTAATCGGCTACATGTGATGCGCCGTGCCGGCCTCACCCTTCTACTTTCTGAACCTGATCCACTTTTTCCAGGGAGGGCCGGATATTCGATGCAAACAGACCCTTATCTCCCGTCTGGATCTCGAACTCGACCTTTTGGCCTCCCTTCAGGGTCTTGTATCCATCCATGGTGATTGCGGAAAAGTGTGCAAAGACATCTTCACCGCCGTCTTGTGGAGAAATAAACCCATACCCCTTTGTATTACTGAACCATTTGACAGTGCCCGTTGTCATACTTATCCACCCCTCATGACTGTAAACCGACGGGTGTCCCGCCATTGTTATATCTATAGTCTCAGGCATATACCCCATGCCGACACGCCCTGAGACACGTGTCTGGCTCATTGGACACTTTCGGCTAAATGATTATGATAGTCAATAGCGAGACGGAATGGCGAGCCGCTCGAGTATTAAACGTATGATTTAGTTTGAGTATTTCAAATCTAGAATTGACTTAAAAGTGGTGTAGTAATAGCTTAATTTGCGCTTAATTTCGCGTATGGAATGCACCTGGAACAGGGAAAACCCGACCGTTTTGAGGTAAAATATAGGCTCATGGTATGAAGAGGAAAGGGCAGCGACATTCCGACGATACCGGGGTATCGGTCAAAGAGACGGATCCGAAGGTTGAACAACCGCCTCTTTATAAAGTCATACTCCTTAATGACGACTACACGCCGATGGACTTTGTTGTTTACATATTAGAGAAGTTTTTCGGTATGAATCGGGACAAGGCCACTGAGATTATGCTGCATGTTCATACGAGAGGTGCCGGCGTGTGTGGGTTGTTTACGCGGGAGATCGCAGAGACCAAGGTTGAACAGGTGAATGAGTTTTCCCGAGAGAACCAACATCCGCTACAATGCATCATGGAGGAAGCGTAATCGGGTGGTATAACCGTCAATCCATGTAAACAGAAGAGCAGCTACCTATGTTGAGCAAAGATTTAGAGTTCACGCTCAACTCCGCGTTCAAAGAGGCGCGTGAGAAGAAACACGAGTTCATGACCGTCGAGCACCTGCTGCTCGCGTTGCTGGACAATCCGGCGGCGTCCAAGGTGCTGCGCGCATGCGGCGCTGACGTCGAGAAACTGCGCCATGACCTTGCGGCATTCATCGACCAGACGACGCCCCACCTGGCCGTCGACGATACCCGGGACACGCAACCGACGCTGGGCTTTCAGCGGGTCCTGCAGCGCGCCGTGTTTCACGTGCAGTCCTCCGGCAAGAAAGAGGTCACCGGGGCCAACGTGCTGGTGGCTATCTTCAGTGAGCAGGACTCCCAGGCCGTCTACTTCCTCAATAAGCAGAACATCACCCGTCTCGATGTGGTGAATTACATCTCCCACGGGATTTCCAAAGTCCATGGCGAGGATCGCAACGACAGCATGTCGCCTTCGTCCACTGATGAGGACGCGGCGTCCGAGAGCGGGGGTAACAGTCCGCTGGAGAGTTTCGCCAGCAATCTGAATCAACTGGCGCGCAACGGCCGCATCGACCCATTGATTGGGCGCCGGGACGAGATCCAGCGCGTGATCCAGATCCTGTGCCGCCGGCGTAAGAACAATCCTCTGCTGGTGGGCGAGGCCGGTGTCGGCAAGACGGCCATCGCCGAGGGACTGGCCAAGATGATCGTCGAGGAAGAGGTCCCCGAGATTCTTCAGCACAGCACCATTTATGCCCTGGACATGGGTGCGCTGCTGGCGGGCACCAAATACCGCGGCGATTTTGAAAAGCGCCTCAAGGCGGTGGTGTCTCAGCTCAAGAAGGAGCCGGGTTCCATTCTGTTTATCGATGAAATCCATACCATCATCGGTGCCGGTTCCGCTTCCGGCGGTGTCATGGATGCATCCAATCTGATTAAACCGGTACTCGCCTCCGGCGAGCTCAAGTGCATCGGTTCCACCACCTATCACGAATATCGCGGTATCTTTGAGAAAGACCGCGCCCTGGCGCGGCGCTTTCAGAAGATTGACGTCAGTGAGCCCACCGTGGAGGAGGCCATTCAGATTCTGCGCGGCCTCAAGCCGCGTTTCGAAGAGCACCACAAGATCAAGTATTCCCACGAATCCATTCGTGCCGCGGTGGAACTGTCATCGCGCTATATCAACGATCGTTATCTGCCGGACAAGGCCATCGACGTCATCGACGAGGCGGGCGCCAACCAGCGCCTCATGCCCGCATCGCGGCGCAAGAAGACCGTGGGCGTAAAGGAGATCGAGGACATCGTCGCTAAGATGGCGCGTATTCCGCCCAAGAGCGTGTCCAGCTCGGATATGCACAAGTTGCGTAATCTGGAGCGCGACCTCAAGATGGTGGTGTTCGGGCAGGAGGAAGCTATTGATACCCTGGCGTCGGCCATCAAGATGGCGCGCACCGGCCTGCGTGACACGCAAAAGCCCATCGGCTCGTACCTGTTTGCCGGCCCTACGGGGGTAGGCAAGACCGAGGTCACCCGGCAGTTGGCCCATATCCTGGGCATCGAGCTGGTGCGCTTCGACATGTCTGAGTACATGGAGCGCCACACGGTGTCACGCCTGATCGGCGCGCCGCCGGGTTATGTGGGCTTCGATCAGGGCGGTCTGCTCACCGAGGCCATCATCAAGCACCCCCATTCGGTGCTGTTGCTGGATGAAATCGAGAAGGCACATCCGGACGTGTTCAACCTGCTGTTGCAGGTGATGGATCACGGCACGTTGACGGACAACAACGGCCGCAAAGCGGATTTCCGTAACGTGATACTGGTGATGACTACCAACGCCGGCGCGGATCAGATCAGCCGCCGCTCAATCGGTTTCTCTACCCAGGATCATTCCAGTGACGGCCTCGAGATCATCAATCGGCTGTTCAGCCCCGAGTTCCGCAACCGATTGGACGCCACCATCCAGTTCAAGTCGCTGGACGCCTCGACCATCGGTCACGTGGTGGACAAGTTCATCATCGAGCTCGAGGCACAGCTGGAGGACAAGAAGGTTACGCTGGAAGTGGATGAACATGCCCGCCTGTGGCTGGCGCAGCGCGGCTACAATCCGGATATGGGCGCCCGTCCCATGAGCCGCGTGCTTCAGGATCATATCAAGAAACCGCTGGCCGAGGAGCTGCTCTTCGGCAGACTGGCCAAGGGTGGACACATCCGCGTCAGCGCCACGGACGATCACCTGACGTTTGAGATTGAAGGGGTGGAAGAGGCTTTGGAGAGCTAACAGTTCCAGTTTCGAGCCCCGGGTTTCGGGTTCCAAGCTCAGGACAAAAGGGGCGGTAAACCGCCCCTTTTTTTACGCTTTAGAGATTTCGGTCAGGTGTCTACCTATCAGGAGCGGCAGAATACTGAAAAGGCGCTGAAGGCTTGGGTGTGGGGGTTGAACTCGAGACTCGGAACCCGCAGCTCGAAACCGCGCGGTTTCACCGCGCGCGGTAGACGATGCGGCCCTTGGTGAGGTCGTAGGGGGTCAGCTGGACGGTGACTTTGTCGCCCGTCAGGATGCGGATATAGTGTTTGCGCATCTTCCCTGAGATGTGTGCGGTGACAACGTGACCGTTTTCCAACTCCACACGGAACATTGTGTTGGGGAGGGTTTCCAGCACCGTCCCTTCCATCTCGATGTGTTCTTCTTTCGCCATGCCTTCCTGATACCTGTGGTTGAATAGCGCCAATTATACAACAAGTCACCGGGCGGAACACGTGAGCGGGGGAATGTAAAGGCGGTTAATGGCTTGACGGCGGGGTGTCTGCTGATACCCAGCGACCACGGCGATAGATTTCCAGCGGGTGGAATCGGCCTTTGTAGCGCATTTTGCTGCACTCGTTAATCCAGTAACCCAGATATAACCAAGACAGGTTGAGGCGTTTTGCCTCGGCGATCTGCCACAGGATGGCGTAAACACCGATGCCGCGCCGGCGGTATTCAGGATCGTAAAATGTGTACACCGCCGAAAAGCTGTCCATGAGTGAGTCCACGACTGCTACGCCCACCAGCTTGCCCAGGTCCCGCAATTCGTAAAAACAGGTGTTGATGCGCCGGCTGGTCAGGAACCCCATGTAATCCCGGGGGCTGGGGTTATCCATGCCGCCGCCGTCATGACGCCAGGTCAGGTAGCGACGATAGAGCTTGAAGTGTTCCTCATTGAACGCGGCGGGACAGGGGATCACTTCCAGGTGCTGGTTGACGCGCCAGTTGCGGCGTTGACTGCGATCCGGGGTGAATGCATTTACGGGGATGCGCGCCGGGATGCAGGCCTCGCATCCGAAGCAGCGTGGGCGGTAGACATAATCGCCGCTGCGGCGGAAGCCGTGCTCGATGAGGCGGTTGTACAGCGGGGCATCGACCGCGAGGTCGGGACTGATGAACTGGTTTGTAGCGTAACGTTCGGGCAGGTAGCTGCACGGGTGCGGCGGTGTCAGGTAGCTCATCAGTGACCTGACTCGTTGTGACGACGGCTTATTCATGGTGTGCGCCTACGGACTTATTGCCAGGCATTATCGGGATCAGGCATGTGGCTCCACTGCCCGAGCATGCGCAGGAACTCACGCCGCGGTATGTCAACGGCTCCCAGGCTGGCCATGTGGTTGGAACTGACCTGACAGTCGATAAGCCGGTAGCCCCATTGTCGCAAACGTTTAACGAGATATGCAAAGGCCACTTTGGAGGCGTCCCGGCGCCGGTAAAACATGGATTCACCGAAGAATACCCGCCCCAGAGCGACGCCGTATAATCCACCCGCGAGCCGACCGTGCTCCCAGCACTCCGCCGAGTGCGCGGTGCCCAACAGATGCAGGCGGTTATACGCCTGAGCCATTTCTTCGCTGATCCAAGTCCCGTCCACGCCCTTTCTGGGCGCCGCGCAGGCACGCACGACGTCTTCAAAGGCTTGGTCAATGGTCACGGTATATTGTCCCTTGCGTATGACTTTTTCCAGACTGCGCGAGACCTTCAGTTGATCGGGGAACAGCACGGCACGCGGGTCAGGTGACCACCACAGGATCGGCTGACCGGGGTTGTACCATGGAAAGGCGCCGTAGTGATAAGCCGTCATCAGGCGCTGAGCCGACAGGTCGCCGCCGATGGCCAGCAGGCCGTTAGGCTCCTCCATGGCCAGCTCGGGATCGGGGAAATCATGCCCCGGGTCATTCACGGGGATGAAAAAGGGGCCGCGTTTATGAGTATTCTTCATGAATACACGCCTTGTCAGGCTGTGGACCGGTGTTCGCGACGCAGCGCCGCCCCGGGTTCCGGCCAGGTCCCGGCCTTGTAAGGCGAGTGGCGGCGAGCCTCATCGATATAGGCGGAGATCGACTTGTCCTCGCGGTAGAGAAAGTCTTTGATAGCCGCGCCGAAGCGCCGGTCCTGTATCCAGTGGGCTGACCACGTCGGCGTGGGCATGAAGCCGCGACTGATCTTGTGTTCGCCCTGGGCCCCGGCTTCGAAGCGCGGCAATCCCTCGGCGATACAGTAATCGATGGCGCGGTAATAACACGCCTCAAAATGCAGGCTGTGGAATTCCCCGGCGCACCCCCAGTGCCTGCCATACAGCGTATCGTGACTGCGCAGGAAGAATGCGCCCGCGACATAGCGGCCGCCATGCCTGGCCATGATCAATATGACGTTTTCCGGCATGTCTGTGCCCAGCGCCCGATGGAAGTCGTAGGTGAGCGGCCCGGTATGGCCCTTTTTCCAGAAGGTGTCCTGATAAAAGCCATAGTACGCGGACCACTGTGCCTCATCAATTTCCGTGCCGCGGAGGATTTCAAACTCGATATCAGCTTCCTCGACGTGACGCCGTTCGCGCCGGATCTTTTTGCGCTTCTCCGAGGACAATCCCGCCAGGAAATCCTCGAAATCACGGTAACCCGGATTTGACCAATGAAACTGGCAGCCGCTGCGCCGCATCAAGCCGTGTCTTTCCAGTCGTGGGGTGTCATGATCATTGATGAATAGCCAGTGAAGCGAGGATACGCCCATGGCCCGGGCGTGATCCAGAGTCGCCTGGACCAGGGCCTCGGCAATTTTATCGCTGTCAGGTAAGTCGGCGGTCAAGACGCGGGCGCCGGTAATGGGCGTGAACGGTATGGCGACCACCAGCTTTGGATAATATGGCCGGCCGCTGTTCTGATAGGCCTGAGCCCAGGCCCAGTCAAACACGAATTCTCCAAAGGAGTGATATTTGACGTAGGCTGGTACAGCGCCGATCAGTGTGTCGTCATGCTCGGCCGTCAGAAAGTGCGGTATCCATCCCGTATCATCACCCACGCATCCGTGATTCTCCAGGGCGGCAAGGAATTCATAGCGCAAAAAGGGATTGTCTGTTCCCCGCAGGGCATTCCAGGCACGCGGCGATAGTTCTGCTAGGCTGTCAATCCGGCTAATGCGCATGTTGCTGATCTTGGCGCCTACTCAGGCCGAAGGTATGCTGTGACGAGAGGTTTCACTGTATAATCCCAGTGTATCAAGACATGTCACAGGTGGTAAGGGGAATATACTTAATCAATCCTTAATCACGCCGTAGTCTATCCTGAGCCACCTCCGGTGGGAGAGGATGCGACGTTTGCGCGCAGTCAATTATCGCTTTGGAGATTCAGCATGCAGTTCAAAAACGTTGCCTTGTTGATGGGGTTGCTGGTGGCAGGCTTCGAGCCCGCGGTCGGCGCCGGATTATCCGCCGACCAGATCATGGAAAAAGCCGACGCGATCTACGGCGGTGACGATTCGGTGGAGACCGTCAATTTTGTCTTTCACCAACCCGGCGAGTCGGAGCGGAAATTGACCTACACCATGGCATGGAAGAAATACAAGGGTAATGACTTTGTCCGTAAGGTGATCTTTTTCACGGAGTTTCCCCCGGATAAGCGCGGCGAAGCCTATATGGCATGGTTCTATCCCCTCAAGCTGCATAAAGAGGACGATGCCTGGATTTACCTGCCGGACCTGCGCAGCATTCGCAAAATCGGCCACCACCACGAAGCGCACAACGGCAACGATCGGGAGAAGGACGAATTCTCCAAATCGGTCCTCAAGGACGAGGATCTGATGCCGCGTGCGCCGAACGCCGATAAACACAACCTGCTGCGCACGGAACAGATCGACGGTAAGAACTATTACGTCATCGAGAATGTCCCCAAGCATGGCGCCATGCCGGGCATGATGGGTATGGAAATGGACTACCCCTATGGTAAGACCGTTGAGTGGGTGGACAGCGATAACTTTCTGGTGACCCGGATCGATTACTACGACACCAGCGGCGATGTAGTGAAGACTCAGCGCATCGAATGGAAAAAGCTCGGCAAGGCATGGGTGTGGAGCAAACTCCATGCTGTCGATAATAAAACCCACAACGAGACCGTCATGGAGATTTCGGACATACGCGTTAATGTCGGTCTGGGGGACCGGGTGTTTACGAAGCGGGCCATGCGCCTGGGGCTGGCCAGCGTAGTGCAGTAAGCAAACGTCTTGCTGTGTGCAATCAGCCTGCCGGACAGGCCAATATCCGTTGTATGGCGCCGGCGATTCTGTATCGGCCCGCTTGTTGAGTGGGTTCGGTGCGCACCACCTCGATCACCGCGTCCAGCGGAGGCGTGATTGCATTCTGAGGCATGATGCTGATCTCGATGCTGTCACCCACGGACAAGGGATCCTGGGCGATGAACAAGATGCCGCTGCCGCTCAGATCCTCACACACGCCCCGTGCGATATTACCGGCGCCAGCCTGGCGATAGGTCACGTCGCACTGCAGCTTGATCCGGGGGAAATCTCTTTTTTCTTTATTATTCAATAGCATATAATTTATTCCCGTGACTGACTCTGGGGAATATTGAAGCAATTCCTATGCCATAACCTTATTTGTCGTGTGCCAGGGCGTCCAGGTATTTCTCGGCGTCCAGGGCCGCCATGCAGCCGGTGCCGGCGGACGTCACCGCCTGGCGGTAAACGGAGTCCATGACATCCCCGCAGGCGAATACACCGGGGAGGCTGGTGGCCGTGGCGTTTCCACGCCGGCCACTTTGGACCTGAATGTATCCGTTTTCCATTTCCAGCTGACCTTCAAACAGGGAGGTATTGGGCGTGTGGCCAATAGCGACAAATACGCCGCGCACATCGAGGTTCTGTATCTGCGCGTCGTTGCCGGTCTCTTTGATTCGGACGCCGGTGACGCCGGACGCATCCCCAAGTATTTCGTCCACCACATGATTCCAGATGATTGAGACATTACCGCCGCTACTCTTTTCCAGCAGGCGACTGACCAGAATTTTCTCGGCACGGAAACTGTCGCGGCGGTGTACCACGGTGACGTGGGAGGCGATATTGGATAAATACAACGCCTCTTCCACCGCGGTATTTCCGCCGCCGATGACCGCTACCGGCTGTGCCTTGTAGAAAAATCCGTCGCAGGTAGCGCAGGCGGACACGCCCTTGCCCTTATATGCGTCCTCGGATGACAGGCCCAGGTATCTGGCCGATGCCCCGGTGGCGATAATGAGCGCATCACAGGTGTATGCCCGCTGGTCGCCCTCGAGTCGCATCGGCCGCTCCGTAAGGTGTGCCGTATGGATATGGTCAAACTCGATCGCGGTGCCGAATCGCTCGGCGTGGCGGCGCATGCGCTCCATCAGCTCGGGTCCTTGGACACCCTCGTTATCGCCTGGCCAGTTGTCCACGTCGGTAGTGGTCATCAATTGGCCGCCTTGCTCGATGCCGGTGATCACTACCGGATTGAGATTGGCGCGCGCCGCGTAGACGGCGGCCGTGTACCCCGCCGGGCCCGATCCGAGGATAAGCAGATGGCAGTGTCTTGTCTCGCTCATTTAAATCCGCTCCATGTCTTGATCTTAGGGAAAAACCAATGTGTGAAAGCGCATCACGCGTGGGTCAATTATTGGGTTTATTTTATGCCAATACCGAAGTTGCGTTATCATGGCCATACGCAGTGAGGCCCGGCGGATTCTGGCCGGCAGCCGGCAAGGCGAGTACTGCTGAACAACCCATAAGGCGCCCGCCGTGGGCGAGCGCTGCAAGTATGAACGATCCCTTGGGGGCGATACGGGCCGGTTTGGGGCTGTCGTGAACAGGCGGCCCCACTGCGTGGTACGTACGATAAAGCGGCGCTGAATTGCGTTTTATTTTGTCCAATAATATAGGGTATACCGCCCGCAGAGTAAAGGAGAGCAAGCTGTATGCGCATTGGAATACCGCGGGAACGCAAGCCGTTTGAAGGACGCGTAGTATTGGTGCCGGCCGCGTGTGCGGACGTGATTGCCCACGGTCACCAGGTGTTTATAGAGTCCGGGGCCGGCCGCCTGAGCGGCTTTGAAGATCAGGCCTATGAGGCGGTAGGTGTGTCTGTGGTCGCGGACGGCCCTGCGTTATATGAGGCGGCCGAACTCATCGTCAAGGTCAAGGAGCCCATCGACGAGGAGTTGCCATGGCTGCGCCGTGAACACCTGCTCTTCTGTTATCTCCACTTGGCGGCCAACGAGGCGTTGACGCGACGCCTGACGGATATCGGTCTTACCGCCGTGGCCTTCGAGACCGTGCAGGAGGGCGATGGCGGCCTGCCGCTGCTGGCGCCCATGAGCGATATCGCCGGGCGCCTGGCGGCCCAGGTGGGGACGCACCTGCTACACATGCCTCAAGGGGGCAAGGGCCTGTTGCTGGGCGGCCTGCCCGGCGCGCGACGCGGCCGGGTGGTGATCATCGGCGCCGGTGTCGCCGGTGGCAATGCCGCGGTAGTGGCGCCATCCCTGGGGGCGCAGATCACCGTCTTCGATCGTCACCGCGGGCGACTGGAACACATGCGCGCCCTGGGACCCAACGTAACCGCACTGTACCCGTACGGCCAGGCCATCAGCGAGGCAGTGCGCCAGGCCGACCTGGTCATCGGCGCAGTGTTGCTTCCGGGCGCGCGCGCGCCCCATGTCGTGGATGCGGAAACAGTGCGGCGCATGGAGCAGGGCAGCGTGGTCATCGATATCTCGGTGGATCAGGGTGGCTGCATCGAAACCACCCGGCCCACGACCTATGCCCAGCCCACCTATGTGTGGGAAGGGATCGTCCACTTCGCCGTCACCAACATGCCCGGCGCCGTCCCCCACAGCGCCACCGAGGCCATCTCAGCCGCCGTACTGCCGTATCTGCTGCAATTGGCAGGGGGACAGTGGCACCAAAACCCGGCCTTGTCGGCCGGCATCAACGTACAGGATGGCCGCATTGTGCACCCCGCCTTGCGTTAGGGAAGACGCCCCAATACCGCGGGAGGGATAGAAAGGTGGTGTGAAATCCTGCTCAGGGGCTATGAATGTTCATCCGAATATGTACAATTAGTGGCTTACAGGGAAAAGCTGCGACAGAGGATTAGGTTTTGGCACAAGCAACACGACGCCGCAGGGAATCGCCGCCGCTGGCCGCGCATATGCAGAGGGGCTTGCGCGAGGCCGCGTTGTTTGTGTTCGGCGCCCTGGCCGTCTATTTGTTTATCTCCCTGGCCAGCTATGACCCTACCGATCCCGGCTGGTCGCATACGGCTTCATCGGAAAGCGTCCACAATGCCGGTGGCATCGTCGGCGCCTGGTTCTCAGACATATTTTTTCACTTGTTCGGTTTTCTCGCCTACCTGTTTCCGATCCTTGCCGGCTACGGCGGTTGGATGCTTTATAAGGGGCGCGCCACGGCCGCCAAGCCGGGGCTCGGTCATGCCGGTATCATCACCCTGGGTGTTATCCTGGTGTTTATCGGTGGTGACGGGCTGGCTTCCATGCATGCCCCGGATTCCCTGGGGCAGGGCACCCTCGGTGCCGGCGGCATTCTGGGCAGCGTCATCAGTGCAAAGCTGGTACTCCCATTCAGCTTTGTGGGAACGACGCTGTTTTTGACGGTGCTGTTGTTGACCGGGGTTACTCTGACCACGGGCTTGTCATGGCTGTGGTTGATGGACACCACCGGACAACTGACCCTCAATGTTCTTGCGCGGGCGCGGGAATACATGGGCGGCTGGTACGACCAGCTGCTGGGGTGGCGTCAGCGCCAGACCCGGCAAAAGGCCGTGGTGGAGGAGAAGGCCAAGGTCGAGAAACGCGCCGCACCGCGCATCGAGCCGGTGATCAAAAAGCTGGAGCTGAGCGAGCGCGCCCAGCGCGAACAGCAGATCCCATTGTTCAAGAGCACCCCATCCTCCGCTGAACTGCCGTCCCTGGGGCTGCTGGACGAGGCGGTGCCGTCCAAGACGGCGCTTTCCCAGGCCAGCCTGGAGGCCATGGCGCGGCAGGTGGAACTGAAACTCAAGGACTTCGGTATCGAGGTCCAGGTGACCGCGGTCCACCCGGGGCCGGTGATCACGCGATACGAAATGCAGCCCGCCGCGGGCGTCAAGGTGAGCCAGATCTCCAACCTGACCAAGGACCTGGCCCGGGCATTGTCGGTGATCAGCGTGCGCGTGGTGGAGGTCATTCCGGGCAAGTCGGTGATCGGCCTGGAGATCCCCAACGAGCACCGCGAGGTGGTGCGCCTCAGCGAGATTCTCAGGTCCAAGGAATGCGGCGAGGCCGCCTCGGCATTGGCCCTGGGCCTGGGCAAGGACATCAGCGGCCGGCCGGTGGTGGTGGACCTTGCCGCCATGCCTCACCTGCTGGTGGCCGGGACCACCGGTTCGGGCAAGTCCGTGGCCATCAACGCCATGATCCTGAGCCTGTTGTACAACGCCACGCCCAAGGACGTGCGCCTGATCATGATCGATCCCAAGATGCTGGAGTTGTCGGTCTACGAGGGTATCCCACACCTGCTGACGCCGGTGGTCACGGATATGAAGGAGGCGGCCAACGCCCTGCGCTGGTGTGTGGCGGAAATGGACAAGCGCTACAGCCTCATGGCGGCCCTGGGCGTACGCCATCTCAGTTCCTACAATCGTAAGGTCGAAGACGCCATCGAGAAGGGCAAACCCATCATTGATCCGCGCGCCATTGCCCGGGACGATGAGGAGCTCCCCACGCTGGAGCCGCTGCCGTACATCGTGGTGCTCATCGACGAGCTCGCCGACATGATGATGGTGGTGGGTAAGAAGGCGGAAGAGCTGATCGCCCGCCTCGCGCAAAAGGCGCGCGCCTCGGGCATTCATCTGATCCTCGCCACGCAACGCCCCTCGGTGGATGTCATCACCGGTCTGATCAAGTCCAACATACCCACGCGCATCGCCTTTCAGGTGTCATCCAAGATCGATTCCCGGGTCGTCCTCGACCAGATGGGCGCCGAGCAGCTGCTTGGCCATGGTGACATGCTTTATCTGGCGCCGGGCACGGGCATCCCCATGCGCGTTCATGGCGCATTCGTCGCCGATCACGAAGTCCACAAGGTGGTGGCCAATCTCAAAAAGGACAGCGGGCAGGCGGAATATCTGGACGAGGTACTCCAGGATACCGCCGCGGCCGATGCCGGATCGGCGGCAGGGTTCGAGGTTGAGTCCGATGAAGAGGCCGATCCGCTGTATGATGACGCCGTACGGGTGGTGAAAGAAACCCGCCGCGCCTCGGTGTCCGGCGTCCAGCGCCGTCTGAAGATCGGTTACAACCGCGCCGCGCGCCTCATTGAACAGATGGAGCGTGCCGGTATCGTCGGCCCCATGCAGTCCAACGGCATGCGTGAG
>CAYXAX010000024.1:0-22193 GCA_964463055.1 uncultured Gammaproteobacteria bacterium
CCGTGGCATAGCGGGGGTCCAGGGTCACCGGCATGGTCTGCAGGCCGAAGCGCAGTGTGTCCGGCGACGGGCGGCTGCAGCCGCCGATCAGCGCCATGCATATACCTGTCAGGAGCCACAACAGTCCCAAGCGTTGGCGCGAGGTGATCATGCGCGGCTCAATGGGCGATTGCCATGTGGCATGGAATCGACCGATGTCCGCGTGGCCCTTGAAATATCGCCTTCACCACGACTTGAAGGGATGCTCGGCAAGATAGACATTGTAATAACGCGGGTCATGGGAGACCTCCTCCCCCAGCCACTGCGGGCGGTTGAACGGCTCGTCGCCGTGAGACAGCTCGATCTCTGCAACAATCAGGCCCAGATTGTCGCCGGAAAAGACGTCGATTTCCCAGGTATGCCCCCCGTCGGGAACGAAATAGCGCGTTTTCTCCACCAGCGCGGAGACGCACAGGGCGTCGAGCATCTCCTTGGCATCAGTCATGGGGATGCTGTATTCGTACTCGGTGCGGGAAATCCCCAGCTGGGCGCTCTTGATGTTGAGATAGGCGTGATCGTCACTGACCCGCACGCGCACCGAGCAGCTGCGGTTGTTGGCCAGGTACCCCTGGCGGTAGACCTCGCTGGCGGTGATTCCCTCACGCCAGTCGTCGCTTCGTATCAGGAACTTTCTTTCGATTTCGGTTGCCATATTCGATAAAGTTTCGAGTTTCGAGTTAAAAAGTCCCAGGTCTGGAAAAGCCAATTCGATATTCTATCACGGGGCCTAGACTGGACAGCTCAGAGGACTACAATCGGCATACAGTCACTATCTCGGGAGAGTGCTATGAAGGCCGTGGTGATGACGCAACCGGGAAGCACGGATGTGCTTGAGGTGCGGGAGGTGCAGACGCCTACGATTACCCGCCCGACGCAGCTGCTGGTGAAGCTCATGGCCGCCGGCGTCAATCCTGTGGACACCAAGCTGCGCGCGCGGGGCACTTACTACCCTGAGCGGATGCCGGCCATACTGGGCTGTGACGGCGCCGGTGTGGTGGAGGCAGTGGGTGACCAGGTGCATGACTTCCAACCCGGTGACAGCGTGTATTTCTGCAACGGGGGTATCGGCGGTGAGGCGGGAAATTATGCCGAATATACCACCGTCGATGAACACCATGCCGTGCACAAACCCGATTCACTGAGCTTCAGCGAGGCGGCGGCCGCGCCTCTGGTGCTCATCACCGCCTATGAATCCCTGTTCGACCGCATGAACCTGCAGCCCGACCAGCAGGTCCTGATCCACGCCGGGGCAGGCGGCGTGGGACACGTGGCGATCCAGCTGGCCCGCGATGCCGGCGCGCGGGTGGCGACCACGGTGAGCGACGATGAAAAACACGCGTACGTCACCGGTTTGGGTGCGGCGCTGGCCATTCGCTATCAAAGTACGGATTTCGCCGCCGCATGCCTGGAATGGACCGGCGGCGAAGGTATCGATGGTGTGTTCGATACCGTGGGTGGAAAGGTATTCAGCGCCGGTTTCAGCGCCACGCGCCATTACGGTCACGTGGTGACTCTGCTGGCGCCCCCCGACGATGCCGACTGGAAAACGGCCCGCCTGCGCAACCTGACCATCAGCTTCGAGTTGATGCTCACCCCCATGTACCACGATCTGCACCGTCAGCGTCTGCATCAGGCCCAGATCCTGGCATGGGCCGGTAAACTATTCGACGAGGGAAAGCTAAAGATGCATATCGCCCGGGAATATTCGCTGGAAGAGGTCGCCGAGGCCCATCGGGCGATCGAAAGTGGGTCAACTATCGGTAAGCTGGTGCTACGCATCGGGGATGCGTAGGTTCCGAGTTCCGGGTTCCGGGTTGTGGCAGTGGCCTTACGGTCGCATTGATTATAATAAACCAACTTCTTACGCAACTCGGAATCCGAAACTGACTGTTCGATCATGACCCCCTATATCTTCGCCTACGGCTCCTTACTGACCGGCGACGGTCCCGATCAAGTACATCAGGTCTTATCCAGATATACCCGTCTCTTGAGTGATGCATACATTCAGGGGCGGCTATACATGCTGGACGGTTATCCCGGTGCCGTCCCGTCTCTCATCGGCAAAGAACGTGTATACGGCAAGGTCTTCCGCCTGCTGAATTCGGATAAAGTAATCGACACGCTGGACGAGTATGAGGATTATTTCCCCGATGCTCCCCGGCGCAGTGAATTCATCCGCGCCAGGACTTCGGCTGTACTGATGCCTTCCCATAAGCGGACCCAGGCGTGGGTCTATTGGTACAATGCCGCCATTAAGACAAGACAGCGTATTGCCACCGGTGACTACGTCGCATACCAGTGATAGTTTCGAGTTGCATGTGGTAAATCAAAGGCGGCCGATAGGCCACCGCCTCAACTCGGAACTCGCAACTGCTACGCTACGCCTTATCAAAAACCGCCACTCCCTCCACATGCGCCGTATGCGGAAACATATCCACCGCGGCAACGCTGCTCAGACGGTAGCCGTGCTGATGGACCAGGATATCGGCGTCGCGGGCCAGGGTGGCGGGGTTGCATGAGACGTAGACGATGCGGGTGGGTTTCATGCCAGCCAGGGCCGTAACCGCCTCGCGGGCACCGGTGCGGGGCGGATCCAGTAATACCTTGTCGATGGCGCCGGGCCACCATGGCTGTTGGCGCATATCCATGTTCAAGTCCCAGGTGTGAAACGCCGCATTTGATATGCCGTTGTGTGCGGCGTTATCGCGGGCGCGATGCACCAGCCCGCTATCGCCCTCCACGCCTGTCACATGCCCGAATGCGCGCGCCATTGGCAGGGTAAAATTGCCCACGCCGCAGAACAGGTCCAGGGCGTGTTCACCGGCTTGGGGATCGAACAGCTTCATCACGAGATCCACCAGCCTTCGGTTGATATCAGCATTGACCTGTATGAAGTCGGTGGGCAGGAAGCGGATCTCCACACCGTGGGCCGGCAGCCGGTAGCTGAGTCGGGGATCTTCGGGCCACAGAGGGGTCACGCTGTCCATACCCCCGGGCTGCAGGTAGATGCCCAGGGCATACCACCGACCGAATTGGCGCAGTCTGTCCAGGTCTTCCGCTTCCAGGGGCTGGAGGTGGCGAAACACCAGCGCCGCCCGGTCATCACCCACGGCGATCTCGATCTGCGGGATATGCGCATAGGCCTTCAGACCCTGGATCAATGTCCGCAGCGCCTGCAGCCGCAGGCCCACGGCAGGATGCAGGACTTCGCAGCGGGACAGGTCGGCGATGTAGCGGCCCTGCTTTTCACGAAACCCCACCAGCAGCCTGCCCTTCTTGATCACGTAGCGTACCCCAAGACGTGCCTTGCGCCGGTAACCCCATTGCCCCGCCGTGACCGGAGTCAGGATTTGCTCAGGTGTCACGCCGCCGATGCGTGTCAGGTCCTCCAGCAGCTGAGTCTGCTTGACTTTTATCTGTTCCGCACCCGCCAGGTGCTGAAGGCAGCAGCCGCCGCACAGTGCGAAGTGACGGCAGGCGGGTTCGACTCGCTCCGGGGACGGCGCCACCACCGTGTCCATGACCCCTTCGTCATAGTGGCGCTTGCGCCGTGTGTAATGGAACAGCACCGTGTCCCCCGGCAAGGCGTCATCGATGAACACCGCCTTGTTGTCCACCCGCGCTACGCCCCGGCCTTCGGAGGATAAGGCGGTGACGTCGGCTTGATATAGCTTCTGTTCAGGCTTCTTTGGTAATGGTGCGGGCATCGTTATTAAAAAGGTCTCAGGTCACAGGTCGCAAGTCTCAGGTCGAAAATACCCATTATGACATGCGACCTGGGAGCTGGGACTTTTGACCTGTTATTTAGTGAAACTGAGGCGGCTTAAACAACTCGGTGAAATTCTTCGTGGTGGCCTCTATCACTTGCTCCACCGGAATGCCGCGCAGGTCGGCGATGTGCTGTGCCACGTGTTTGACGTAGGCGGGCTGGTTGGTCTTGCCGCGGAACGGGACGGGGGCGAGATAAGGCGAATCCGTTTCCACCAGCATACGCTCCAGGGGCATGCGCGTGGCCACGTCCTTGAGGGTCTTGGCGCTGTTGAAGGTGACAATACCGGAGAATGAGATATAGAAGTTCAGATCCATGGCCTGGCGCGCCATGTCCCAGTCCTCGGTGAAGCAGTGCATCACGCCACCCACCTGATCGGCATCTTCTTCGCGCATGATGCGCAGGGTATCCTCCCGCGCCGCGCGGCTGTGGATGATGAGCGGTTTGCCGATCTCCCGCGCCGCGACGATATGACGGCAAAAGCGTTCCCGCTGCCACGCCAGGTCGCCCTCGCTGCGGTAGTAGTCCAGGCCCGTCTCGCCGATGGCGATGATCTTGTCCGATGCACGACTGAGCAGGACCAGGGCCGCCACCTCAGGCTCAGGTTCCCCGGTTTCATTAGGGTGAACGCCCACGGAGGCGTATACGTTGGGATAGGCACCGGCCACCGCCAGGACCTTCGGCAGGGTTTCCAGCTTGATGCCCACGCACAGCATGTAACCGACGCCGTGGTCCCGGGCCTGGGCCATGACCCCGTCCAGGTCGGTGCCCAAGGCTTCGAAATCCAACAGGTCGAGATGACAGTGGGAATCGACCAGTTGCGCTGACATAAAATTATAAATGGAGTGAGAATGATCGTTTAATATATTGAAATTCAATATATATCAAACAATCTTTCAGGACAACTACATGGTATGGGTATAGCGGTCTGACTTCAGCGAGCCGGCCAGGTAGGTTTCTATTTTATTGCGTGCCGCATCGCCGTCCTGGTCACTGAACTGCACGCCGATACCGGACACGCGATTGCCCTGGGATCCCTTGGGCGTGACCCAGATGACTTTACCCGCCACGGGGAGCTTTTCCGTCTCGTCCATGAGCGTCAGGAGCAAAAAGACCTCATCGCCGAGTTTGTAGGCCTTATTGGTGGGGATGAACAGCCCGCCGTTTTTGACATAGGGCATATAGGCGGCGTAGAGCGCGCCCTTGTCCTTGATGGCCAAAGACAGGATCGCTTGACGCTGCTGATTACTGCCTGCGGTCTGATTCGCGTCATCCATAAAAAACCGACCTATTTTGCAGACCTGGGTAGATTCGGCCCAGGCGACCACGCCAGCAGCAGGTCTTCCAGCAGCAGCTGTTTATTCACCGGGGTTTCCACCTGGCGCCATGCCTCCATCAATTGGTCGAGTCGCTGGTACAGGCCTTTCACATCCATTTTTTGTGCCATTCGGGCAAGATCCGCCTCGAAATCAGTATTTATAAACATCGGGGGGGTGGATACTGCCTTGAGCCGGATCATGTCGACCAGCCAGGTGTACACCCAATATAACGATAGTTTTACGTCCAACTTTAACCACTTGGCGGCAATCCCGACGGGGTCCCGGCGCCCCTCGACCACCGCTGTCAGATCAGAAAACAGTGCCTGACGGTCCCCGCCGCCCTCCCCCCTGGTCATGCCCAGGGCGGCCAGGGGCGCCCCCTGGGCCAGTTTGAGGGACAGGGTCACATCGGCGTCAGCCGCCTGAGCCGCCAGCCAGTCCCTGGCCTGCGCCTCGGGGGGTAGCTGAAAGGCGAGTTTCTGGCAGCGGCTGCGAATGGTGGCCGGCAATCGTGCCGGGCGGCTGGCGACCAGGATCAGCAGTGACGCCGCGGGCGGCTCCTCCAGGCATTTCAGCAAGGCATTGGATGCCGCCGCGTTCATTTGATCTGCCGGATCGATGACAACAGCTTTATATCCCCCCTGCTGGGAGGTCAGGGCCATGAAGTCGATCAGCTCGCGGATCTGGTCGATGGTGACCTGAGTGCTGTCCTCCACCAGGCTAATGAAGCGGGCGTCCGGGTGGGTACCCGCCAGGAACAGCCCGCATTGACGGCAGTGGCCGCAGGCGGTGCCGCCGTCGCCGGGTGTCTCGCACAATACCGCCTGACTCAGCATGCGGGCAAATATGCCCTTACCCAAACCCTGGGGGCCGGTCAGCAGCAGGGCATGGGGCAGACGACCGCCGCGCAGGCGATCGATGACGCGCCGCCACTGGTCACGTTGCCATGGCAACAGAGCCGTATCGTTCATGAATGCGCCTCCATGAACTGCGTCAGGATGGCCGTGAGTTGATTCCTTACCCCGTCGAGGGGCTCGCGGGCATCGATGATACGATAGCGGCCCGGTTGTTCGTTGGCGAGCCCCAGGTAGGTGTCGCGCACCCGCTCGAAAAAATCCACGGCCTGTTGTTCAAAGCGGTCCGGATCACTGCGGCCGCGCGCGCGCGCAAGACCGGTGTTCACCGGGACATCAAATAACAGGGTCAGATCCGGCCGCACCGCGCCTTGGACAAAGGACTCCAGCTCGGCGATATGCCCTTGGGGTATGCCGCGTCCGCCGCCCTGGTAAGCATAGGTGGCGTCGGTAAAGCGATCGCACAGCACCCACCGGCCGCTGTCCAGCGCCGGTTGAATGACGCGGTGCAGGTGTTCGGCCCGCGCGGCGAACATGAGCAGCAGTTCGGTGGCTGGCGTCATTCCCTCACCGTGCCCTTCCAGGAGCAGCCGGCGTATGCCCTCGCCCACGGGTGTCCCGCCGGGTTCGCGGGTCACGGTAAGGGGCTTGCCCGCGGCCTCAATAAATGCCTGGACAAATGGCAGGTTGGAACTCTTGCCCGCACCCTCAATGCCCTCCACTGTAATGAACTTTCCTTTCATGGTCTGAAGCAGCAATTTCCCGCGGCGCAGTAATCGTCCTTCCCGGCGTTACGAATCATTGTATCGACTTGTCCTGGTTGCCCAACTGATATTTGGCCACCGCTTGGCGGTGTTCTTCAAGCGTCGCCGAGAATTGATGGGTGCCGTCGCCGCGAGAAACATAATACAGGGTATCGTCGTTGGTAGGGTGGACCGCGGCCTGGATACTCTCGCCGCTCGGCAGGGCGATGGGTGTCGGGGGAAGACCGCCATGCATATAGGTATTGTACGGCGTGTCCCTGCGCAGGTCCCCGCGGCGCAGATTACCGTCGAAGTCCTTACCCAGGCCGTAGATCACGGTGGGATCCACGGCCAGGTGCATGCCGCGCTGCAGCCGGCGTACCAGCACACCGGCTATGCGCGGGCGCTCGGCGGGAACGGCGGTTTCCCTCTCTATAATAGAGGCGGTGATCAAGACCTGGTAAGGTGTTTTATACGGCAGGCCTACATCACGATGCCGCCATGCATCGTCCAGCCGCTGCTGCATATCTTTGTAAGCGCGCATCAGGAAGGTAACGTCGCTGGTGTTCTCCGGAAAGTGGTAGGTGTCCGGGTAAAACAGTCCTTCGGGGGACGCTTCCGGCAGACCGAGCCTGGCCATAATCCTTCTGTCGGACAGCCCCGTCAGGGTGTGAGTGATATCCGGGTCCTGATCGACGGCGTCCAGCATCTGGCGGAATGTCCATCCCTCCACGATGGTCAGCGAGTGCTGCACGACCTTTCCCGACGCCAGTTTTTCCAGAAATTGCTCCGGTGTCGTCCCCGGCGTCAGTGCATATTCGCCGGCCTGCATCCTGTCCGCCTGACCCTGCCAGCGAGCAAGCCACACCAGGTAGCCGGGATGATCGGTAATGCCGCGTTTATGCAAATCCGCGGCAATGGTCTTCATGGTCTCGCCCGGCTTAACGGAAAAATTCACAGTCCCGGCGCCTATATTCAGGGAAGTCGCCTTGAACATGTAGAAATCGATAGCGAACCAGCCGGCGGTCAGGCTGATCAGCAGTACTACGCCGCCCAGAAGTCTAGATGGCCGGGGGGATTGTGACGGTTGTTGATTCATTCGTCACGTTGATGGGGTTGCGATTGCACTGTCTCTCCGGGCGTTCTTTCTGGTGTCATTTTAGCATGGTGTTCACGCTGCCGGTTTGCTAGGCGCCGGTCGGACTTAGGCGATCGTAGCAAGCAAGGTGGGAGAGCGAGGGCAGTTTTTCGATCGTTTGAGGGAAGCGCGAAGCGAAGGGTGGAGCCATAAAATGGGCCGCTCTTCCATCGGCGCAGTAGATTGGTCCTAAGTCCCACAGGCTCGTGAACGCAGGCGTGAAAAGCGTGCTTTATGCGTTTATGCTGGGAGGTCATGGGTTGTATCCCGCCGGCACGTTAACCCTGTCAGTCTTTATAATTTTGATATCTCGCGAACCGATTGAGCAATGCGCCGCGTCACCGGGCCCGTGTCAAACACCCAGTGATCAACGCATCTGACCGGCCACAGTCCGATCAGGCTATTGCATACAAAGACCTCGTCCGCATGGTCAAGCGCCTGCAGGGAGATATCCCGCACTGCGCAGGTGATACCGGACTGTTTTGCCATATCCATGATGAGCCCACGCATCACGCCCGCCACGCCCGCGCGGTGGACATCGGGGGTGGTCAATACGCCTTTTTGCACCAAGAACACATTGGTCATGGTGCCCTCGATGATACGGTCCTCGCTGTCCAGCATGAGGCCCTCGGCGATGTCCGTGCCGTCCCACTCCCCTCTGGCGAGCACCTGCTCCAGGCGGTTGAGATGCTTCAAGCCGGCCAGCGCACCCCCTACGGCCAGGCGGGTGCGGCACACCCGCAGCGCCACGCCGTCGCTAAAATACCGTTGCGGATATTGCGGCCATGGGGAAACCGCCGTTACGCGCGTCGGTGCGCTGCCGCCCGCAGGGCAGTAACCCCGCCCGCCGCTACCCCGGGTCACAATGACCTTGAACACGGCGCGCGCAAGCCCCTCACACAGCCGCTGTGCCTCATGTTCAAGCACCGACACGTCGGGTGCGGCGATGGTCAGCCGTTCGCACCCCTCGCGCAGGCGCGCCATATGGCGCTCCCACAGCAATGGCCGTCCGTCATGCACGGCGAGGGTCTCGAACAGGCCGTCGCCGTAACTAAAACCGCGATCGGTGACATCGACTACGGTGGCCTCCAGGCCATTAACGAGCGTTTTGTACATGGCTCCGTGTAAATAATGGTGGCAGGTCGCAGGTCTCCGGTCGCAAGTCAAAACAAGGGATAAACCGCGGGACTGAAGGCGCTTCAACGATCTGTGACCTGAGACCTGCCACTTGTGACCCGGGTCTGTTCATGACGTGTTAAGCGCCATGAGCAGACCCTTAGCCTTCGCCCGCGTTTCTTCCAACTCCATGTCGGGATCGGAATCCGCGACGATGCCGGCACCGGTGCGCAGGGTCAATTGACGGCCATTCAGCCACAGGGTGCGGATAAGGATGTTGAGATCCATGCTGCCGTCGTGGTTGATATAACCCATGGCGCCGGTGTAGGGACCCCGCGCAGCGCCTTCCAGTTCGGTGATGATCTGCATGCAGCGGATCTTCGGACACCCGGTGATGGTGCCGCCGGGGAATACAGCGCGGATGACCTGTCCCGGAGTGACGCCGGGGCGCAGTCGGCCGCGAATATTGGAGACGATATGATGCACGTGGCGGTAAGACTCGAGCACCATCAGTTCGTTGACAACCACGCTGCCATGGCGGCACAGCCTGCCAAGATCATTTCGCTCCAGGTCGATGAGCATGACGTGCTCGGCCCGTTCCTTGGGGTGCGCCAGCAGGGTTTCGGAATAGCGCCGGTCGGTGACGGTATCCCTCCCGCGGGGGCGTGTCCCGGCGATGGGGCGCGTCTCGATCACGCCGTCGGCGGTGGCATGCACCAGGCGCTCCGGTGAGGAACTCACCACGGTCATATCCTTGTATCCCGCAAGACCGGCGAAAGGTCCGGGATTATGATCTCTCAGGCGGCGGTATAAGGCGCCCGGTGCGGTGGTGTTATCGATAGTTCCGCTCCACGCTCGGGACAGATTGACCTGGAAGACATCGCCGTCGCGTATGTAACGCTTGATCCTGTGCACGCCATCGAGAAACACGCCGGGGTCGTCTTCCCTCAGATCGGGGGTGGGGTGAGGATTGCGCCCGTCATGTTCGCCGTTTACAACGTTGGCCAGATCTTCCGCGATCCGATCCTGCAGATGTTCATGGCCAGGTTCGGTGATGACCACCGTCTGTTGCAGTAGATGGTCTCTGATGACCGCGGCCGGCACACGCATGGCGAAGGCATGGGGCAACCGCCCGGTGGCGGGGGCCACCGGCACGCTCGGTTCGATGCGCGTGCCGAGTTCATAGCCGAGGTACATGAACCAGCCGCCGTGAAACGGCAGCGCAGCACCGATGCGCGCTGCTTTCCCTTCGCTGCGCCACCGCCGATCGAAGGCATCGAGAAAATCATGCTCACCGCCGGCGTCGCCGCCGCTGAGGCGGAAGTCGTGCGTCAGTTCCAGGGTCGCGCCGGGAAAGGCGAACAGGATATCAAAGCGCGCGTGTTCGGGGCCGTGTACGACGCTCTCCAGGAGATGCGGGTAGCGTTGTGGATATGCCTCGTGCAGAGGCAGAAGGTCTTGGTACACATCGAAGACGCGGCAGTTGGAGGGACCGCTGCACGCGGAGGTTAGACGAGCGGTGAGTGGCATTCAGAAAGTCTTCCCGAGGACTCAGGACAATTTCTTGAATACCAGTGTCCCGTTGGTCCCACCGAAGCCGAATGAATTGGATACCGCCACATCGATCCTCGCCCGGCGTGCCGCGTTGGGGACGTAGTCCAAATCACAGTCAGGGTCCGGGGTAAACTGGTTGATGGTCGGTGGCGCCACCTGGTCGCGGATGGCGAGCACGCTGAAGATGGCCTCCACGCCGCCGGCGGCTCCGATCATGTGGCCGGTCATGGACTTCGTCGAACTGACCATGACCTTGCGTGCGTGATCCCCGAAGGCGGACTTGATGGCCAGGGTTTCGGCCTTGTCGCCCAGGGGGGTTGATGTCCCGTGGGCATTAATATAGTCCACCTGATCGGGGTTGATTCGCGCATCCCGCAGTGCCCGTTCCATGCACATGCGCGCACCCTCACCGCCCTCCGGGGGCGACGTCATGTGATAGGCGTCGCCGCTCATGCCGTAACCCACCAGCTCGGCATAGATGCGTGCGCCGCGCGCCTTGGCGAATTCATATTCTTCCAGCACGATCACCCCGGCCCCGTCGCTGAGCACGAACCCGTCGCGGTCCATGTCCCACGGCCGGCTGGCGGTCTGCGGATCGTCATTGCGGGTGGACAAGGCGCGTGCCGAGCAGAAACCGCCCAGGCCGCAGGGCGAGGTGCACATCTCCGCCCCGCCAGCGACCATGACCTGGGCATCACCGTAGGCGATCATGCGCGCCGCGTCGCCGATGTTGTGGGTGGCGGTGGTGCAGGCCGTGGCTATGGCGATGTTAGGGCCCTTGAAGCCGCAGATAATGGACAGGTTGCCGGAGATCATGTTGATGATGTTGCTGGGCACGAAAAACGGCGATATCTTGCGCGGCCCGCCTTCCAGGTAGCCGGCATAACCCTTTTCGATGCCCGGCAGCCCGCCGATGCCGGAGCCGATGGCCACGCCGATGTCGGGAGCCGTCGCCTCGGTAGCCTCCAGTCCGGCGTCCTTGACGG
The DNA here is from genome assembly GCA_964463055.1 of uncultured Gammaproteobacteria bacterium. GTDB lineage: Bacteria > Pseudomonadota > Gammaproteobacteria > CAWJPQ01 > CAWJPQ01 > CAWJPQ01. The sequence continues at coordinate 11,519 of CAYXAX010000024.1, forward strand.
CCTGTAATGCCGCGGCCAGGCCGTAATGGATAAACGGGTCCATCTTGCGGGCGTCTTTGGCGGAGATGTACTGGGTGATGTCGAAATCGCGCACGGAGCCGCCGAAGCGCACCGGGAACTGGGAGACATCAAAGTGGGTAATGGGGCCGATGCCGCTGCGGCCCGCCAATATGGCGGACCAGGCATCATTCACCGTCAAGCCCACCGGGCTGATGATGCCCAACCCGGTGATTACCACACGTCTTTTGGAGGTCATGGGTTCCATTCAGTCTATACTATTCAATGCTCATCCGTGACCGCGCTGCGGCTCGCCCGCGGCGGATAATTATCTGAACATAAAACCGGAAAGTGAATTGAGAACTCTGCCGTACCGTACACACAGCCGCGTTCTCGGGTTTGGTGAAGAGGATCCCATTCCCCGCGAATCAGTCGGCCGGCTGCACACTGGTGGTTTATATGTGATCCTGCTGCAGTGATCCGCGCGGCTGCTACTTGGTGTGATTGTTGATGTAATCAATTGCCTGCTGGACAGTGGTAATTTTTTCCGCTTCCCCGTCTGGAATTTCACACTCGAACTCTTCCTCAAGGGCCATGACTAACTCCACGGTGTCGAGTGAATCTGCGCCAAGATCGTCCACAAACGAGGACTCGTTGCTGACTTCTTCTTCCTTGACTCCCAATTGCTCAACAACGATCTTCTTGACGCGTTCTTCCACACTATTATTCATGACAGTCGTTTCCTCCGACAAATATAGATACCACGTGATGCGGTCGGTATTTTATCGCCTAAGTGACAAGATGCAAATTATACTTATTATACTATCCTTTAAACCCTCTGGGCCAAGCGCCTATCAGTTTGAAAATGCAGACTTTTATCCGGGCTCACGAGGGAGTTGCAGAGACCGCGCTCAACCCATGTGCATACCTCCGTTGACATGCAGCGTTGCGCCGGTAATGTAACCGGCGCGCGGCGAGGCGAGAAATCCCACGGCCGCCGCGACATCCTCAGGACGTCCGAGACGGTTGAGCGGGATCTGCTGCAGCAGCGCCGTCTTTTGATCCTCGGCAATGGAACGGGTCATGTCAGTGTCGATAAAGCCGGGCGCCACGCAATTGACCGTAATGCCCCGCGATGCGACCTCATGGGCCAGGGATTTGGTGAATCCCACCATGCCCGCCTTCGCCGCTGAGTAGTTTGTCTGTCCCGGGTTGCCGGTAAAGGCCACCACCGATGCGATATTGATGATGCGTCCATGGCGTTCCTTGAGCATGGCGCGCAGGCAGGCCTTTGATAACCGGTAGACCGATGACAGGTTGGTATTGATGACATCCCCCCATTCGTCTTCTTTCATACGCAGCATCAGGTTGTCGCGGGTGATCCCGGCGTTGTTCACCAGGACGCTTGGCATGCGGCCGAAGGACGCTTCAATGGTGCTGATCATCTGCGCCACGGAATCCGGGTCAGCCACATTCAGCACCATGCCCTTGGCTTGTATGTTTTTGTTATTCAGATAGTTGCCGATCTCTTCTGAGCCTGTTTCTGAAGTGGCTGTGCCGATGACGGTGGCACCCAGTTGCCCCAACTCAACGGCGATGGCTCTGCCGATGCCGCGGCTTGCGCCGGTGATCAGGGCAAGTTCGTTGGTCAACATTTCGTGTGGCGCCGATTCAGACGTCGACATGGAAAGCCTCGCGTGTAAAAGCAGTAATTCTAATGGATATGCCGGCGGCATTCAGCACTGTTTTGTCATATCCCATTGCGGTTGACGCCCCGCGCCGAATAAACAACATAACCGATTCGCTTCCCGTGCCGGCCGACTGCTAATAGCGGACCAGCGCCGCTCCCCAGGTAAACCCACCACCGAAGGCCTCCATCAATACGTTGTCGCCGGTATTGATGCGCCCGTCGCGCACGGCGACGTCCAGGGCCAGGGGGACCGATGCCGCGGAGGTATTGCCGTGGGTGCCGACGGTTACTACCACCTTCTCCATGGGCATGTTCAATTTTTTCGCCGTGGCCGAGATAATGCGGATATTGGCTTGATGGGGTACCAGCCAGTCCAGGTCGGCCATGTCCAATTGGTTGGCCTGCAGCACTTCCTCGGCAATTCTGCCCAGGGTGTTGACGGCGACCCTGAACACCTCATTGCCCTGCATCTGCATGTAGGCCTCGCCTTTCTGGAGCGCATGATAACCCCGGGACACCCCCGCCGGGACCTGGAGCAGCTCGTTATAGCGCCCATCGGCATGCAGGTGCGTGGAGAGGATACCAGGGGTCGAGTCGGCCTTGAGCACCACCGCGCCGGCACCATCACCGAACAGGACGCAGGTGCTGCGGTCGCTCCAATCGGTGATGCGTGACAGGGCGTCCGCACCCACTACCAAGGCACAGCTGGCACTGCCGTTTCTGATAAATTGGTCCGCCACGGCCAGTGCATACACGAAGCCGGTGCAAACCGCCTGGATATCGAATGCCGCCGGTCCGTGAATACCGAGACGCCGCTGCAGAAGGCACGCGGTGCTGGGAAATATCTGATCAGGCGTTGTGGTGGCGACGATGACCAGGTCGATCTCCGCGGCCGTGACGCCGGCGGCGTCCAGCGCCGCCTTGGCGGCGTGGGCGGACATGTCCGCGGTGGTTTCGTCGGGAGCGGCGATGTGGCGCTCGCGGATACCGGTACGATCGGTGATCCACTCGTCGCTGGTATCCACCATCTTCTCCAGTTCGGCGTTGGTCAGTATCTTTTCGGGCAGATAACCGCCGCTGCCGACAATGCGTGAATACCTCACACCACCCGCCTCTCGACCAGCAGGGACTCGAGCTGCTTGCTGATGCGTTGTGGGACGTTCTTGGTGATTTCCAGCACGGCTTCCTCAAGGGCATGTTCGAAGGCCATCACGTCGGCGCCGCCGTGGCTCTTGATGACGATGCCCTGCAGTCCGACCAGACTGGCGCCGTTGTAACGGCGCGGATCGATTTTGGCGCGGAATGCCTTCAACGCCGGCATGGCCATGAGCGCGCCCAGTTTATTGAAGATGTTGCGCTTGAATTCCTTCTGCATATAAAAGCTGAGCATGCGCGCCACACCTTCGCTGGTCTTCAATGCAATGTTGCCGGCGAAGCCGTCGCATACCACTACGTCGACTGTGCCCTTGAAGATGTCGTCTCCCTCGATGAATCCATAGTAGTTGAGGTTGCTGTTGGCCAGCATGCGCGCCGCTTCCTTGACCCGATCGTTGCCCTTGATTTCCTCAGAGCCGATATTGAGCAGACCCACGCTGGGATTGGCGATGTTGTCCACTGCGCTGGTCAGCACCGACCCCATGACGGCGAACTGGAACAGGTGATCGGCGCAGGTATCCACATTCGCACCCAGGTCGAGCATGTGGGTATGTCCCTTCATATTCGGCAGTGCGGCGATAATCGCGGGTCGGTCCACGCCGGGCAGGGTTTTCAGTACATAACGCGCGGTGGCCATCAACGCCCCGGTATTGCCGGCGCTGACGCAGGCTGCGGCACGTCCCTCCTTGACGAGATCGATGGCCACGCGCATGGACGAATCCTTCTTGGTGCGCAGTGCAACGCTCGGCAGTTCATCCATGCCCACCTTTTGCGAGGCGTGATGAACCGCCAGCCGTGGCCCGAAATCCCTGCGGCCGCGGCGATCGATTTCACTGTTCAGTGCGGACTGGTCACCGACGAGGAGTATGTGAAGGTCCGGCTGTTTTGCGAGGATGCTCAGGACGGCCGGTACGCTGACGTCATAGCCGTTATCGCCGCCGCAGGCATCAACAGCGATAGTCAGGGTCAAGCGTTAGTCATCCTTCTTGATATCGATGACCTTGCGTCCCCTGTAGTAGCCATCGGCGCTGACGTGGTGGCGACGGTGCACCTCTCCCGTGGTCGGTTCGATGGACAGCGCCGTCGGCTTCAAGGAGTCGTGTGCGCGGCGCATGCCGCGCTTGGAAGCCGATTTGCGGTTTTGTTGAACAGCCATATGTATTCTCCTGACCTTGATCCGTGACTATATTTGAATCGATTACCCGGTTCTTCAGTGTTTCTTTAAACCCTTCAGCACAGCGAAGGGGTTTTTCTTTACGCCCTGCGCGGCGTCTTGCCGTCCGTCTGGCGCTGCCGTGTCGGCACCACACCCGGGTCTGTCATGCATGGCGACAATGGGCGCCACCAACAGCAACTCATCCTCGACGATTCTCGCCAGCGCCAGCGTACGGCTTTTCACCACCAGGGCTTCATAGGGCTCGGGCAGGTAGTCCGCTTGCGCCGGACTCGTCACCACGCCCAACGCCACATCGGAATGCAACGGTAATAGCATGTCCTGCAGACACCGCTGGCACGGCACGGTGACCGAGACATCGATGCGTCCGCGCATGAACCGTATGCCTTGATCGTCGATGCCGCACTGCAGGTCAATCTCCACTGTGCCCGCCCCCTCCCTGCAGTGAAGTGCCGCCATCAAGCGGGGCATGGCGGACACACTGAGGCTCCCTTGCAGTCTGCGTGCCGACGCGGCCCAAGACAGCGGATCGATATGCGCTGGCAACCCTACAGCCATAAGCCGCTAATCTTAGTATGTCTATGATTAACTGTCAAAAAATCGTATCATCGCCGAATATGCCGGTGCCGGGGCGGTGATAGGGCGCCCCAGGACCGCGCGTTTGCGCCAGCGACGGCAGTGACAGCCGCTCGGCAGGCTCCAAATCAGCTTGTCAATCCTACATTCGTTCAGCATGTTACCGTTAATTCTTGCCTCAGCCTCGATATATCGCAAAGCCCTGCTTGAAAGGCTGCGTATTCCCTTTTCCATTGTCCCGGCAAACGTGGACGAAACGCCCCTGGCGCACGAGCCGCCCCGCACCCTGGTGAGCCGGCTCGCCGCGGCCAAGGCCCGGGCGCTGGCGACGGCCCATCCCGCCGCCCTGGTCATCGGTTCCGACCAGGCGGCGGTGACCGGTGACGTCATCCTGGGAAAACCGGGTGGACGTGCACAGGCCGTGGCGCAGCTGTCGCGCATGTCCGGCACGCGGGTCATATTCATGACGTCGATCTGCCTGCTGAATACCCGTACCGGCCGGCTGCAGCTCGACGTCGTGGATTACGCGGTGGTGTTCAGACCCTTGGACCATGACGTCATCGAACGCTATGTGAGAGGAGAGCAACCCTACGACTGTGCCGGCGCGTTCAAGTCGGAAGGCATGGGCATCACGCTGGTGTCACGTTTTGAAGGCGAGGATCCCACGGCGCTGATCGGGCTGCCGTTGATTCGCTTGGGAGAGATGCTGAGGGAGGAAGGCGTCGATCTCCCCTAGGAAGATCGACGCGTTTCGAGTTTCGGATTGTGGTGCGGCCTGACGGCCGCGCCTGTAAAACTCAATGGCACCCTCGTCAGGAGTGGCCGCCCTCCAACTCGAGACTCGGAACTCGCAACTCGGAACTGTACTGGGGCGCCAGCCCCAATAAACTCCCGATGCGCTTGCCCATGGTTGCGCCGAGACGCTCGGCGAAACGCTCCAGGTAGTCGGGGCGGTGGGTATAGTCCACAATCTTTTCAGCACCGATGACGTCCCGGGCCACCTCATCGGGACTGCGCAGGTCATCCACCAGACCCAGCTTGATACTCTGTTGTCCCGTCCACATGAGGCCGCTGAACAGATCATTAGTGATATGGAGACGGTCACCGCGGCCCTTTTTGACCACATCGATGAATTGCTGGTGAACCTGATCCAGGATCGTCTGGATGTGTTCGACATCCTGCTGCTTGAGCGGTGAGAACGGATCGAGAAATCCCTTGTTCTTGCCCGAGGTGATCAGGCGGCGCTGCACACCGAGCTTTTTCATGGTGTCAACGAACCCGAAGCCGTCCATCAATACCCCGATGGACCCCACGATACTGGCCTTGTTTGCATAGATCTTGTCCGCCGCGGATACGATGTAATAACAGCCTGAGGCGCACATGTCGGTGATCACCGCATAAACCGGGATTTTGGGATGGGCCTTGCGCAGACGGAATATCTCGTCATTGATATAACCGGACTCCACCGGGCTGCCCCCGGGACTGTCGGCGCGGATGAGCACGCCGGCCGTGTCCTTATCCTTGAAGGCGGCACGCAACGACCTGATGATGTCATCGGCGTTGGCCGCCTTGTTGGCGGCGATCTCGCCGTCGATCTCAACCAGTGCGGTGTGGCGACCGGCGACCACAGGCTCCCAGGTCTTCGGTGTATTGATGGTGAACAGCACGAAGAACAGGAAGGCGAACGTCAGCGCCCTGAAGAAGATGTTCCAGCGTCGCGCCCGGCGCTGTTCCTGCACCGTGGACATGGCCAGTTTGGCGAGAACATCCCGCTCCCACGAAGCGTCCTGACCTGGGCCGCGTGCGTCATCGGGCGGCGCCGCCGCATCCGCGGAGCGGCCCGGGGCCGGCGGCTGTTCCGGCGCTGGACGTTCATTGTTCCACGGGTCTTGAGGCTCCCGCGGCGGTGGTTGTTCTTGATCAGACATGGTGCATCCTCTTCACCTGGTTCGATTGGCTGGCGGGGCGCACGGACAAGCCGTATTGCCGGAACGCTTTCCCGCGGTCAGTAGCTGAGCCACTGTTTTATATCAGCGATGGCATTAATACAACCCAGGGGATTGTGACCCAACAATCGCTGTTCATGGTGCACCCCGTAACCCACCGCCAGGGACGCGGTGCCGGCATTGCAGGCCATCTGCATGTCGTATTCGGTGTCGCCCACCATCAGTGTATGGGCGGGTTCGACACCCAGACCTTCCAGCAAATCCAGCAGCATCTGGGGATGGGGTTTGGAAAACGACTCATCGGCACAGCGCGTGGCGTGAAACAGGTCCTCGAGGCCGGTCTCCGCCAGCGATCTGTCCAGACCGCGGCGGCCCTTGCCGGTGGCGATAGCCAGCAGATACCCCTGCCCGTAGAGCTCGTGCAGTGTGTCCTGCACACCGGGAAACAGTTTGGACGGCATGGCTGTCCCGAGAAAATGCCGGCGGTAGGTGTCCGTTATACGCAGACGAACCTCCGGGCCGGTGCCGGGAAACAGTGCATCCAGTGCCTCGGGCAGCCCCAGTCCAATGATGTCCTTGATCGCCTCGCGGGCGGGGGGCGCCATGGCCAGGTCGGCGCAGGCGGCGAGCATACTGCCCACGATCTGTTCCTGGGAATCGACCAGAGTACCGTCCCAGTCGAAGACGATGAGTTCAAAGCGCCGCTTCGTGTCGTTCATGGTCATCGAGGATCTTTTGCAGCGCCTCCGGCAGCGGCGCCTGGATATGTATCGGATACCCGCCCGCCGGGTGGGTGAGTGATAATTCGTGGGCATGCAGGAACAGCCTGCGCAACCCGCGCCGGCGCATTTCACGGTTGAATTCCCGTTCACCGTATTTGGTGTCTCCCGCGATAGGATGGTCGATATGCGCGGCATGGACCCGTATCTGGTGGGTGCGGCCGGTGACCGGACGTGCCTCCACCAGGGTGGCGTCGTGATAGAGGGCACGGGGAATAAACTGGGTGGCGGAGGCCTTACCCGCCTCCTCCACCGCCACGCGGCGCTCACCGGACTCAAGACGCATGTTGCCGAGGGCCGAATCCACCACCCGGCTGCCGCCGCTCCAGCGCCCTTTCACCAGCGCGAGATAGCGTTTATCCACCAGCCCGTCTCTGAATTGCCGGTGCAGCGAAAGCAGGGCCGCACGATCTTTTGCGAACACCAGACAGCCGGATGTATGGCGATCCAGGCGGTGGGCCAACTCGATGTATGCCAGATCGCATCTCACCACCTTGAGCAGATTGACCAGGCCGGTGCTCAGTCCGCTGCCGCCGTGGACCGGCAGCCCGGCAGGCTTATTGAGCACCAGCAGGCGCTCATCCTCATGGATGATGCTCTCCAGGATGAGCTGGCGGCGCTTGTCCGTGGGTGCCGGCGGCGCCTGTTGGGGGCGGCTGGTCACCGGTGGCACGCGTATACTGTCACCCAGCTTCAGCTTATACCCCGGTTTTGCCCTGCGGCTGTTGACGCGCACTTGACCGGTGCGCAGCAGCCGATAAACGTGCGTACGCGGCACACCTTTGAGGTGTGATAAGAGGAAATTGTCGATGCGCTGACCGTCATGGTCGGCGTCGATGATCACGGTCTTGACGGGGGCCGGCTGGCCGCGCTTGATATCCATAACTTTTTCAGTAACACCAAATGCTTACAGTTTGATGCGGGTTTAATATGCTGATATGATATGACAGTTTGAGATGGAATTGGGTCAGTGACCAAAGAGTGATTGAGCTGACTGACTCGTGACAGAAATGTCCGGCACGCGCAATCAACGGCCGCTTTCTAGACATCAGCTCTGAAAGTACTCCCGCTCTTAATTACTGAAACGATGTGTGATTCCCCAGGGGGTCATGCACGTAACACAGCGAGGTTTTGATACGGCGACTCTAACTCGACCAGAGATCAAGAGTTGCCTGTATGTTCTACCCTGCCAGGGGCTTAAACGTCGCCAGCCCCTGGCGGTGAATTTTAGGATATGTGCGATGAATTGCCACCCACGCTTTTGGCGCAGGGAACCCATGAAGTCGGCCAAGGCACAGAGACTTGTTTTAGTGTGATTGTAACCGAGTTGAAAAAACCGCCACAACACACCGGCGCTATGGCAGGTTTCAGCCGCCATTCGCGGGACAGGTTCGCCGCCGCACGGCATGGGACGGGATCTAGAGCGAAGATGACTGCTTCACGCCCAATAAAAGCAGCGCAGCCTCTCTCGGAGCGCCGACGGTCGACCCGTACAACGAACGCGAAGGGTGGCATGGAGACAATATTCCAAAGAGATGGGATTCATGAAACGAATGCTGATCAATGCCACGCAGCAGGAAGAACTGCGTGTGGCGTTAGTCGATGGACAATACCTTTATGACCTTGATATCGAGACCCCATCACGGGAACAGAAAAAGGCCAACATATACAAGGGACGCATTACTCACATAGAGCCCAGTCTGGAGGCCGCCTTCGTCGACTACGGGGCGGAACGGCATGGGTTTCTGCCGCTTAAGGAGATTGCCCCGGCCTGCTTTAAACGCCAGCCCAGGGACGGCGGGGAGCGCATCAAGATCAGTGAGGTTCTGGAGGAAGGCCAGGAACTGATCGTTCAGGTCGAAAAAGGCGAGCGCGGGACCAAGGGCGCCGCTCTGACGACCTATATTGCATTGGCCGGCCGGAATATTGTCCTGATGCCCAACAATCCCCGCGCCGGCGGGGTGTCACGGCGCATCGAAGGTGAGGAACGCTCCGACACCCTGGATGCCCTCAGCAACCTGGATCTGCCGGAAGGCATGGGGCTGATCGTGCGCACCGCCGGCAGCGGCAGAACCACTGAGGAACTGCGCTGGGATCTGGAATACCTGCTGCGCCTGTGGGAATCAATCGAGACCGAGGCCGCCAAGCGACCCCCTCCGTTCCTGATTTACCAGGAGAGCAGCCTGGTCATTCGCGCCCTGCGCGATTACCTGCGCCAGGACATCAGCGAGATCCTTATCGATGACCCGGACGTCTATCGCTATGCCCATGATTTCATCCAGCAGGTCATGCCCAACTTCCTGGACAAGATCAAGCTGTATGAGGAAAGCGTCCCCCTGTTCAGCCGTTTTCAGATCGAGAGCCAGATTGAGACGGCCTATCAGCACGAGATACGCCTGCCCTCGGGCGGGGCCGTGGTCATCGACCATACCGAGGCCCTGGTAGCCATCGACATCAACTCGGCACGGGCCACCAAGGGCGGTGATATCGAGGAGACGGCACTGCACACCAACCTCGAGGCCGTGGATGAGATCTCCCGCCAGATGCGTCTGCGCGATATCGGCGGGCTGATCGTCATCGACTTCATCGACATGACGCCGTCACGCAATCAGCGTGAGGTGGAGAACCGGCTCAAGGAGGCCCTCAAGCTCGACCGCGCCCGCATACAGATCGGCCGCATCTCCCGCTTCGGCCTGCTGGAGATGTCACGCCAGCGGTTGCGCCCGTCCCTGGGTGAATCCAGCCAGATGCCCTGCCCCCGATGCCTGGGGCACGGGACGGTGCGCAGCGTGGCCTCACTGGCGTTGTCCATCCTGCGTGTTATTGAAGAAGAGGCCATGAAGGAAAAGACCTCGCGCATCGTGGCGCAGCTGCCGGTGGAGGTGGCCACATTCCTGCTGAATGAAAAGCGCGGGGTGATCGAGAAGTTCCAGCAACGCTATAGCGTGAATATTATCCTCATCCCCAACCCCGCGTTCCTCACACCCAAGTATGAGTTAAACCGTCTGCGCGCCGAGGAACTTGATGAGGCGGAGACGGCGGCCAAGCCGAGCTATAAACTGGCCACCGCACCGGAAGAAGTAGTCGGTGACAGCCTGATGCAGGAAAAGCCACCGGCACCGGAGCCGGCCGTTAAAGCGGTGATTCCCATGGCGCCGGTCCCCGTGCGCCCTCAACCCCAGGACGTCAAGGAAGGCGGCTTCATTCGCCGCCTGTTTGAAGGCCTGTTCAGCCAGCCCAAGTCGCAGACCAGTGGGGAGCAACACGCGGCGGAGACGACAGCGCAGCCTACTCCGCGTCCCACGGGTGACGGCGCAGGCGGCCCCCGGGGCGGCGGCCGTTCGTCCCAGCAGCAGGG
>CAYXAX010000025.1:0-21999 GCA_964463055.1 uncultured Gammaproteobacteria bacterium
CTCGAATCACTGGGTGATGTTATCCACGGTCACGTCAAAAAGGGCGGCGCGGGCATGTTCACCGTTCCCGGCCTGATGAAAATCAAGACCGTCCGCAAACCCGCCACCAAATCAAGAAAGGGCGTCAACCCGTTTACCGGCGAGCCGACCGTTTTCAAGGCAAGGCCTGCGCGTACTGTTGTAAAGGTCCTGCCGTTAAAGAAACTGAAAGATATGGCGGCCTGAGCATCATTCCGCGCCAATCCATTAAAAACCCCGTCATCAGCGATGACGGGGTTTTTTATAGGGACCCGCATCACCTCTGAACGCCCGCCGCTGATCTGTCGATCGCGACCCCTTCATAACCACATCTAACAGACAGCGGCACTGTCCCTCCCACTACCGGGCAATCTACACAACCCACCGGTCGCGCAACTGGATCAGTAATAAGCGACACCCCCGCATAGCATGACGCGGCCCAGGAATCCAGCGCTTTCCCAGCGGATCCCCGATTTCTCCCGGCGGACAGTCATGAACTGAAAGACTCAGATGATCCGCATGTTTATATACACACGGACAGGGCGTAAAATCACATGCGGCGCGGTACCCAGTTCAATACCGTGCAGATTTGGTGGTGATCGCCACATTGGCCGGTATTGCTAATGTTGAGGAAAAGCAGGACATGAAAGTGAAAGAACTGATCGAGCTGCTGCGGGCACAGGATCCCGAGGCCATCGTCGTTGTAGACGGGTCGCAGGCAGGCTACAGAGACCTTCCCCGGGTAGAGACCTTGCAGCTCAGCATAGACAGATCTCCCAAGTGGTATTTCGGTAAATATATTTCCGGCGGAGACATCAAGGCAGTCTACCTGCCAAGGGAATAGCTCCTGCGACCGAATAAGAGGGCGGAGTGTCCGGTGAACGCCGCTGACACCCGCGGGTGTCACACTGCCTGAGCGACTGCAAGAGGACTTCTACATGAAACCCGAGGAACTGCGCTCCATCCAGGCGCCTATGAAGCAGCGTTTTCGCGAGAAGCCGGAGACCGCGCTCGTCACCCTGCGGGCGCAGGGCCGCCTTGGCGATGGCGTCAGCTGCCGGATCGAAACCGGCAAAGCCCTGGTTGACGCCGGACTGCACCCCGCGGCCGGCGGCAGCGGCACGCAGGCGTGCTCCGGCGACATGCTGCTGGAGGCCTTGGTTGCCTGCGCCGGCGTGACGTTGAATGCCGTGGCCACGGCTACGGGAATCGAGCTTCGCGAGGCCACGCTGCACGCGGAAGGCGACCTCGATTTCCGCGGCACACTCGGGGTATCCAAGGATGTGCCGGTGGGATTCCAGAATATCCGCCTGCATTTCATCCTGGATACCGACGCATCGGAGGAGCAGATTGCGACGCTTATGCGCCTGACCGAGAAATATTGCGTTATTTACCAAACCCTGGCCAATCCACCCGGCCTGGAGGTCTCGCGCAAGCGAGTAAGCGCCTGACCCCACCGATGGACTCTCCTCCCTATGCCTTGCAGCCGTGGAGAGGAATGCCGCCGGTCGGCGGTCGACTTGCCAGAAACTTGTTGTCACTGGACGTCTATTGGGCATACTATTGCGCCGGGTGGGGAAGTCTTATGCATAGCGTCGAATGCCCGATTGATGGCTGGCAGCCTGGACCTTGAAAATAAAAACTCTTACTACCTGCATCTTCCCTTCATCGACGTCCCTGCCACACGCGGCGATGTTGTCTGGATCTTCGAATTCAAAGGAAAACAGATCATGAAGGTAATGCAGTCAAATAATTCCAAAACCGATTTCCTCCCACGCCTTACCACCGGGGCAATCACCTCCACGGTCTGCGGGGGCGGTGAAAGATGTCCGGGGATCGGCGTCAACGTGGCATTCACGACGCGCCGCCTGGATACGTCCTGTTATTTCATTGGTCAGATAACGGGCAAGATCTGACTGGTGCGCGCGCTACTCATCTACCCCCGCTTCAACCCCAATTCGTTCTGGAACTACCACGAGACCTGCGCCCTGGTGGGGGCCCGTTATCCGGCCGCCCCGCTGGGCCTGATCACGGTAGCGGCGCTGCTGCCGTCGAGTTGGGAGATCAAGCTCATCAACTGCAACACCAGACAGCTCAGCGACGGCGACCTGGACTGGGCCGATGTGGTGCTCACCGGCGGCATGCTGCCGCAGCAGCGCGACACGCTGCGCATCATGGCCCGGAGCCAGGCGCGGGGCAAACCTGTGGTGGTGGGCGGGCCGGATGCGAGCTCCAGCCCCGAAGTCTACGCGGCCGCCGACTTCCGGGTGGTGGGGGAGGCCGAGGAGATCATAAGCGAGCTGATCGATGACCTCAGCGCCGGCCGGGACGGGGGCACCTATACCTCCCGCGGGTTCGTGGACGTGACCCGCTCGCCGGTGCCGCGCTTCGACCTGCTGCGGCTCGAGGACTATCTGCATGTGGGCGTGCAGTACTCGCGCGGCTGCCCCTTCAATTGCGAGTTCTGCGACATTATCGAGCTCTACGGGCGGGTGCCCCGGGTCAAGTCCGCCGAACAGATGCTGCGCGAACTTGATGCGCTTTACGCCACCGGCTACCGCGGCCACGTGGATTTCGTCGACGATAATCTGATCGGCAACAAGAAGACGCTCAAGGCCTTTTTGCCACAGCTCAAGACCTGGCTGGAGGCGCGCGGCCAGCCGTTCGAGTTCACCACCGAGGCCACCATCAACCTGGCCGACAATGCAGAGCTGCTGGGGATGATGCGCGACACCAACTTCTTCGCCATCTTCGTCGGCATCGAAAGCCCCGACGGTGACACCCTGGTGCACATGCAGAAAAAACAGAACACCCGCCGGGTGCTGGCGGACAGCGTGCATACGCTCTACGAGGCCGGCATCTGGGTCAATGCCGGTTTCATCGTCGGCTTCGACACCGAGAAGGGCGCGGTGGCCAGCGAGATGATCCGGTGCATCGAGGACACCGACATCCCGGTATGCATGGTGGGTCTGCTCTATGCGCTGCCCAACACCCAGCTCACGCGGCGGCTCCAGACCGAGGGGCGCCTGCACCCCGGCCACGACGTGCTCACCGACGATGAGCAGATCGACCAGTGCACCAGCGGCCTCAACTTCGACACCGTGCGCCCCCGCCAGGACGTCCTGACCGACTACCGCGAAGTGCTGGACCGTGTGTACACCCCGGCGGCCTACTTCGGGCGCGTGCGCCGCGTGGCGCGCCGGCTCGACTGTTCCCATCACCGCCACCGCCCGCCGCTGCGCAATATCCTCCGCGACCTGCGCACCTTCGGTCGCATCCTGCTGCACATGGGCATCCGCGACCGAACCGTCCGCGGCGAGCTGTGGCGCACGGTCATCGACTGCGTACTGCACAACCCACGGGCGCTCAAGCAGGTCGTGGTGTTGATCGCCCTGTACCGCCACATGGGCCCGTTCGCCGCCTATGTCTCGGGCCAGCTCGATGGCAAGATCACGGAGCTGCAGCGCGCCACCACCGAGTGCGGCACTACGGGCGGACCCTGGCCGGGGATCGTGGCCGCGGCGGCGCCGCGGATGGAGTAACGCGCTCTCCCAGGCCTGCCACAGCCAGCGGCAATCCAGGAATATATCAAAAGCGCCAGTAACGCGAGGTCGGGGCGATGCTGGAGTGGCTGCTTGCAACACCGCTGGGTATGACCGGAAAGTATTGCGTCATCTGGCAGACACGAGTCAAACCACCCCGATTGGAGAATACACGCACGGCCTCAAGCGCCCGAAGTGCCCGAGGCCCTGGCAAAGACGCACCACCGGCTTCGTTATCAGAAATGATACAAAGCGGAAGTCTCGATCAGACCGAAATTGCCCGCCGTATAATCATTATTTTTATTGCCAACATTCGTATACAGGGTGTAATCCGCCCGGATCTCCAGTGCATGGACGGGCCGCAAAGACACGCCGGCGCCAATCACCGCGCTTACACCCGAATCCGTTGTTGACAGACACACTGCGCCGCTGACGTTGCATGACGCCCTTATACTGGCATCTGCAATCCCCACTTTTCCGATCACCTTGATTTTTCGATAGACGGGAAACTTGCCGATCACCGCCATGGAGATGGCGCTGACCGTATCCGATTCATCACCGTTTACCGATAGAACTCCGCTGCTGGCCGAGGCAGACAGCTTGTAGCTACCCAAATAGGAAAGTGCGAATTCCGCGGCCAGATAGGGATTAGCCTCCACGCCTGCCACAAAGGAGGCTGCCGGGCTGGTCCTATCGTATTTGACCACCGATGAGGCGCCAAATCCGGCAAGCACCGCCTGGGTATCGTTGACGTTTGACCCCGCATCCAGGGCGGCGGCGCTGCCGAGACTGCCGCCGATGTATGCGCTTGCGGCATAGGCGCTGCTGTTCGTCACAAATAAAAGGCAAACTGAGAGTTTAATAATCGACTTCACAGGCAATCCCCCTTTAGCGATTTAACCCGGCACAATCGAAGGTGAATCACTTTCCAATGCGATCGGGATTTATCGGGATCGACGATGTAATTTTTAAAGGTATCCGGCGCTTTGGGCCTGAATCAGACCATCGACCCATGGTACAACGTTTGTAATACGCTGTTTATAAAATCGAGACCGAATATGAGGGCACCGGCATAAAAACCGGGCATCGGGGCGATAGTGAAGCACGGCCGGCGAGGTTGTAACAATATCCCGGCGTGACAGCACCATTATCCAGGCGCATCCGGCATCTCCCCGTAATCAACGCACTGGGTTCCAAGTCTGTGGGGCACCGCGCCCGGATGAGGAACTTTCTGAATAACGCTGAGAACAACAACCGGTGCGTGTGATTTTGCGGGGGGGCCGTCAAAGGCGTTTACATGACTATGACCCGTTCCCTAACGTCAAGCGGGAAGTTACTCCAACGTAATCTTCACCAACGTTTCACCATTATCGACCAAAAACTTGGTGTCTGAAAAGGGCGGGGCGTGTAAATGCGCCTTGACGTTGTTGGAGAATGCATACGGTTCCTTGGGCATGCCGAGAAAGTTCTTGTCCATGTGATGATTCCCGTTCTCGTCGTGGACAAGAATAACGGCATATTCCCCGCGCGGCAGTCCCTTCATAACCCATTCGCACTTATCATTATTGATGTTCGCATAATAGGTCTTGTAGGGATGGTCGGTGTATCCCTTGGGTGAATTGTACAAGGCGACGATGACATCGCCTTGATCAGATTTCAGCCCGGTGACCTCCACACGCAGTTCGGTGTCAGCGGTATCAGCGGTCTCCGCACACACGAGGGGCAAATGCGTGGCCATGACGATTGCGAGGATCCCTCCGATTAACACCCCGCGTGGACTGTGATGTTTTCTATGCATATTAACGCCTTGAAACATGAATAATGATCGGGAATAAAATTTGGGCGTTTCCCGTCGTAAAATGTCGAGGAATTTTACACTCTCACTTAACTAACAGCGGCACATTTTCGCGATAACTTTACAAAACAGCAACTTTGACCGAGAGGCGCAGAAATTTCTTATATAATTATAAGTGTAATTATAAGTGGTGGCATATTAAAGCATTATCAAGGGGAGGGATATTGTGAAGGCTCACATTTCAATGATCGCGGGGGTAACGCTAGCTCTTTCGGCCGGGTTGGTCCAGGCCGGGCCAATCTTCCTCACCGGTCACGACCCGGATTTCCATGCCCAGGACAGCGTCGCCGCCCGAAACCTGCTGAGCACCGGACTGGACTTCGTCACCGGCGGTACCTATAACAACGGCACCGACAAGTTCCTGTGGGTGGAGAGCTTTCTGTCCCCCACATCGGGCCACCGGGTCGGCGAACTCGGGCTCACGTCCATCGGATTGGCCCAGGGAACCAACTTCGACTGGGTCGACGCCACTGGCCTGGCCACGGTGGATTTCAGCAACTATAGCGCCATCGCGGTGGCCTCCGATTTCGGCGGCATGCTGACCAAGGACGAGATCAATGCCCTGATCGCGCGCAGCAGCGACATTGCGGCCTTCGTCAACGGCGGCGGCGGCCTGTTCGCGGCGGCGGAGTGCGGGCCGAGCAACACCAACTGTAACGCCGACCTGGTGGATGCCTCCACCAATCTGTTCGGCTTCGTACCGGTCAATGTCGCCGCGGTGACCACCACATCACCCTATACCGTCACGGCGTATGGCGCCTCCCTGGGACTCACCAACAGCGACGTCAACGACCCCACTCACAACTCCTTTGGGGCCACCGGCGGGCTGAATATCGTGGACAACGACGCGGCCGGCATTTCCACCACCCTGGCCGGCATCGTGAACATCACCAACGGCGGGTTTACCCCGGCCCCGGAACCGGCCACGCTGGCTCTGATGAGCCTGGGTCTGCTGGGCATCGGATTGCAGCGCCGGGGGGCCAGGAAAACGCTGTAGACCGCCCGTTCTGCCATACGAAAAATACCGCCCTCCGGGGCGGTATTTTTTTGCCTTACAAAACAACACACGAGCGCTTGGAGCGCTATCTAATTAATCCATAATGTTTTTTGACTCGATGCCGATATTTCTGGTGCATCCACGCGAATTCCCGCCGCATTCACAGGATGTCTCAGGAAGGGCAGATCGATGTCATGATACAGCAGTGTTGTACTCAACCTGGCGCATATCCACACCCCACGGGCCATGGGTTTACGCTGGTCGAATTGCTCGTGGTCGTGGCGATCGTCGCTGCACTGGCGATGATTGCCTACCCCGCATACCACCAATACATCGATAAGGCCAATATCGCGCAGGCCAAGGTGGATATCAACTCCATCGAGCAGGCCATCCAAAGGTTTTATACCGTCGAACAGCGTTACCCTGACACGCTCAATGACATCGGCATGGCAGCCTTCAAGGACCCATGGGGAAACGTTTACAAATACACGAACATCGCCAGTGGTAACAATAATATAGGCACGTATCGCAAGGACAGGTTCCTGCATCCCCTGAACACCGACTATGACCTCTACAGCATGGGCAAGGACGGGGCAAGTGCAACGCCGTTAACCGCGGGTATCAGCCAAGACGACATTGTCCGCGCAAACAACGGCGCCTTCGTCGACCTGGCATCGAATTATTAATCACCGCTGTGCGTACATGAAGCTCGACACCACTTTCTTGCGCAGCAAGGTGGCACGGCGAATCTTCATGCTGTTCATGATCTCCGCCGTCGTACCCATCATCACCCTCGCCGTCATTTCATTCAATCAGGTCAATACGCTTATCAACGACCAGACCTCGCTTCAGCTCCACGCGGAGAGCAAGGCCGCCGGCATGGCCATTCTGGAGCGGCTCTCTTTCATTCGTAATGAATTAAAAGCCTACGGCGCGCTATTGGACAAAAACCCGACTTCGCCCGCGGGGCTTTTACAGGGCGAATACCGCAAGCGCCTGGCGACGTACTTCAGATCAATCACCGTGGTGTCCTCAACGAATCGGCCGACTCACATATTCGGACAAGGCACCCAAGTCCCTCAGCTGACCACGGCGGAGTTGCATCATCTGTCCGAAGGCAAAACACTCATTACCGTCGTCCCCGCACCCGGACCGCGGCAAACGATCCTGATGCGCCAGTTGATAAAACCCAGACAACCCGGCCGGGGACTCGTGATCGCGGAAATAACGCCCGCGAGTCTGCTCGACTTTGAGTCCACCGACACCGGTATTCTCACCTTGGTCGATGCCTCCGGGCGGCTGCTCTACACAACCGACCCGGCCGGGGCGAGTGTGCAAAAAACGGCCCTGCGGGCATCCACACGGACATCAACCGGGGTATTCAACTGGTACAAAGACGGGCAGTCCTACCGGGCGGGATACTGGAACCTGTTCCTGAGACCAGACTTCCTGATTCCGCGCTGGACGGTGGTGGTCAGTGAACCGGAGGCCGATGTCCTGGCCCAGACCCGTCAATTCCACCGGCTATTTCCACCGGTCATCGCCCTTTCCCTGTTCGTGGTGATCCTGCTCAGCATCAGCCAGATTCGCCGCCACCTGGTGCCACTGGAGCGCCTGCGCGATGCCGCGGGGAAGGCCGCCGACAGGGATTTCAGGAATGCCGCCGTCGAGATCCACAGCGGCGATGAATTCGAGGAACTGGCGGGCGCATTCAACGCCATGACGTCAAAACTCGGCAGGCAGTTCAGCGTCCTGTCCGCCATGGCGGAGATCGACCGCAGCATCCTCTCCGCCCTGGACGCCGACTACATCATAGACACCCTGCTGCGGCGCATGCCCGAGGTCGTTCCATGTGATTTCGTGTTCGTCGTCGTCATCGAAAAAGGCGCTGCGCCGACGGCGCAGCTGCGCATCGGCGTTCCGCTGCGGAACGCCGAGACAGAACCGCGCATAGTGTCGTTGTCCGCCGATGAAATGGATGAGCTCAAAAAGGGCGAGGTGATCTTCGTCGGGCCGACACGCGCAACACTGCCCGCATACCTGGCCCCCCTGGGCGAACGCGGCGCAACGGATTTCATCCTGTTTCCCGTAATGCTGCCGGACGGCCTTGCCGGTGTCATCGGACTTGCATATCGCGACCCGCCTGCTCTCGATCCGGAAGACATCGCCCAGGCCGGCGAGTTGGCGGACCGCACCGCCGTGGCGCTGTCCAACGCCGCCTGGGGTGAAAAACTCTATCACCATGCCCATTACGACGCGCTGACTGATTTACCGAACCGCCTGCTGTTGAAGGATCGCCTCGAACAAGCCTTGGCGCGGGCGTCACGCGACGGCTCTCTGGTGGGGGTCTTGTTCATCGACCTGGACAGATTCAAGAAGGTGAACGACTCACTGGGCCACCGTACCGGTGATCAGCTGCTTGTCCACATGGCGGCTGTGCTCGCAAAATGCGTGCGCGAGGCGGACACCGTGGTCAGGCTCGGCGGTGACGAGTTCACCGTGGTCATCCCCGATATCGATCCGGGGGAAGAGGCGGTCTCGGTCATCTCATCCATCGCCAGAATGATC
Organism: uncultured Gammaproteobacteria bacterium; assembly: GCA_964463055.1. Lineage (GTDB taxonomy): Bacteria > Pseudomonadota > Gammaproteobacteria > CAWJPQ01 > CAWJPQ01 > CAWJPQ01. Next base: position 8,981 of record CAYXAX010000025.1, read on the forward strand.
ATGTCCGAGTTCTCGCTGCCCCTGGTCATCGATGATAGAGAGATCAGCATCACCACGAGCATCGGCATCGCCGTATACCCCAAGGATGCGGACAATTTCGACGACATCCTGAAAAATGCCGATTCCGCCATGTATCACGCAAAGGACATGGGCGGGAATAACTTCCAATTCTATTCACCGCAGCTCAATGCCTGGACACTGGAACAGCTCAAACTTGAGAGCGACCTGCGCCGCGCCCTGGAACGCGACGAACTGCGCCTGTACTACCAGCCGCAGATCGCCACCGACAGCGGCCGGGTGGTGGGCGCCGAGGCGCTGCTGCGCTGGCAGCACCCCGAAATGGGCATGGTCTCACCCGCCAAGTTCATCCCCCTGGCTGAGGAGACCGGCCTGATCGTGCCCATCTGGGAATGGGTGCTACGCACCGCCTGCGCCCAGAACAAGGCCTGGCGCGACCAGGGGCTCGAAGACATCATGGTCTCGGTCAACATCGCGGCACGCCAGTTCAGCCGGTCCGATCTCGTCGACCAGGTAAAACAGGTGCTGGCCCAGAGCGAACTTGAACCCACCAGTCTGGGGCTGGAAATCACCGAGGAAACCATCATGGACAACGCCGAGAGCACGGTTGAAAGGCTGCATCAGCTCAAGGAGCTCGGCGTCTACCTGTCCATCGATGATTTCGGTACCGGGTATTCCTCACTGAGCTACCTGAAGCGCTTCCCCATCGATCACCTGAAGATTGACTACGCCTTCATCAAGTCGCTGCCCGAGGACGTGGAGAGCATGTGCATCGTCAGGGCGATTATTGCCATGGCTCACGGCCTCAACCTGACCGTGGTGGCCGAGGGTGTGGAGACAGCGGAGCAAAACGAATTTTTGAAACAGCAGTCGTGCGAAATGATACAGGGTTACTATTTCGCCAAACCCATGCCGGCGGATGAATTCAGGCGGTTTCTGGCGGACAACCACCGCCGCGAGACATGCCCGGAAACCACGGAAATCATCTGAGAAATACCCGAAGGAAAAGGTGTACTGGATATACAAATAAAAACACCCCGGTCGTGCTACAAGGATCGACCGGAGTGCACTCCCGGCCGGGCAAGCCGGGTACTACATCCCGCCCAGGGAGGGTTGGGCGGGAAAGTGAAACTGTTCTTGCTCTTGTTGAGTGTTATTAAACAATAGTTAACTTAAACAGCCCTTACACTTTTCTTATGTAAGACTTACCTAAATGACCCTGTCCGGGTGATCATGTCGCTACTGCGGCGGCGGGATTTCGGTCCATATTTCCGATCTTCCTCGTCACATAGAATCCGCTATGCTCCTCGCAAGATCAAAAATCTGCCCTCGCAATCCTGCCGCCTCGCGACGCGCGGATCACTCGGACAGGGTCATAGGCAGCCGAGGCAATCGTATCGTTGTAGAAAATTCGCTCGAACCGAATAATGTTATAAATAAACACGCGTTTTGATATTTACTATTCGGCTTCGGATGTTAAAGTAGATTTTGTCTGAAAATAATCCACCGCCGACACATAAGCCAACACAAGTAAGAGGAGGTCGCGGCCATGGCAGCGTCTCCAGACTCCAGCAATGACTTCGTCGCCTTCTGGAACGACGTACTCGCCGATAAGTTCGAACGCTTCCGCGACATCCTGGTCGACGGCCTCAGTTATCACAGCAGGGTGCCTCTCAAAAAGCTGCGGGTGGCGCCCGGATCAAAGGTCCTGGATGTGGGCTGCGGCTGGGGCGACACAGCGATCCAGTTGGCCGGCATGGTCGGACCCGCGGGCTCGGTGCTTGGACTGGACTGCTGCGACGCCTTTTTGAAAAAGGGCCGCCGCGACGCCAGGGCGGCAGGGGTGGATAACGTTCACTTCATCGCGGCGGACGTACAGACCCATCCCTTCACGGCGGAGTACGATCTGTGCTTTTCGCGCTTCGGTATGATGTTCTTCGCCAGCCCCGTGGCGGCCATGCGCAACGTGCGCAAGGCCCTCAAGCCCGGCGGGCGCTTGATCTTCATTACCTGGCGCACCATCGACGACAATCCCTGGTTGGGCGTTCCAAAAGCGGTGGTGCTGCGCTTTCTGCCCCCGCCCGGCGAGGGCGCGCTCACCTGCGGTCCGGGTCCGTTCTCCATGGCAAACCCGTCCCTGGTCAGTGCACAACTCGAGGCGGCCGGCTTCGGCGACATCAGCTTTGAGCGTACCGATGGCCCTGTCATGGTGGGCAGCTCGGTGGAGGAGGCCATGCAGTTCCAACTGGCCCTGGGACCGGCGGGGGAGGTATACCGTGAAGCGGGGAAAGCGGCCGAACACCGCAAGACCGAGATTGAAGCGGCCCTGCGGGACGAACTGGTCCGCTACCAAAACAACGGCCACATCGTCATGGCTTCCAGCTCGTGGACCATCACAGCGCATAACCCCGGCTGACTACCCACGTACCCATCCCACCGGCTCGTCTATGAATGCGGCATTAATTCGCATATGATAGGAGCGCCTGCTCACCTCAGGTGCCTCATCAGGCCGAAGCGTAATAATTTAGTTTATAAAAATCATCTAACTATCTGTATTTGTTATCTCCTATCGCTCATGGGGTGGCTTCATAGACGCGAAATCATTGCAGCTCCGCGACCACGCCCTGACCGGCGATGGGGACTGCATCACCGCTTACCGACCTTCTCCACTGATCCTGCCGGACCGGGATAACGCGCCACGGGTCCACATACCCACGGATGCCGCCAACCGTACCATCCCCATCGCCGGCGCCGGACCGGCGGGACTGACCGCGGCACTGAGCCTGGCCAGGCACGGGCGCGCCTGCGAGCTCTACGAATGCCGCGCCGACGTGGGTGAACGCTTTCACGGTGATTACCAGGGGCTGGACAACTGGAGCACCACCGGTGATGTCCTGGAGGAATTGCACGCCTTCGGCATCGAACCCACCTTCGATTCCATGCCTGTGCATGAAATGACCCTGTACGACCCCTGGAGCCGGGCGCATTACTGCCGCTCCGCAAAACCGCTGTTTTACCTGATCCGCCGCGGCGCGCAGCCCGGCACCCTGGACTACACCCTCAAACAACAGGTCCTGAGGCAGGGCATCCCCATCCACTTCAAGCAGGCCATGGAACTCACCGATCGGGGCATCGTGGCCCACGGACCCCGGCGCGGCAACGTCATCGCCATCGGCTATGTATTCAATACCGACATGGCGGACGGCGTGTTCGCCGCGGTGTGCGATCACCTTGCGCCCAAGGGCTACGCCTACCTGCTGATGCACAAAGGACTGGGCACCCTGGCCGTATGCATATTCGACGACTTTTCCAAGCGCAACCGGTATCTGGAGCGTACCGTGGATTTCTTCAGCCGCCACGTGGGACTGCGCATGCACAACCCGCGGCGCTTCGGCGGCGTGGGGGACACCGCCGGCGGCCCGCGCCTGACCCAGGCCGGTCACCGTCTCCATGTCGGGGAGGCCGCCGGATTTCAGGACGCACTGTTCGGTTTCGGCATCCGCTACGCAATGACCTCCGGTCACCTGGCCGCTCAGGCCATCAGCACCGGTGACGCCGGCATCTACGACCGGCTGTGGAAAAGCCGCCTGGGCGGCTATCTGCGCACAGCGCGCTTTAACCGTTACCTCTATGCCCGGGGCGGCTGCCTCGGGTACGCTTATCTAATCAACCGCGTATGCAAAACCCGTGACCCGCGCGAGTGGCTGCGCCGCTTTTATGCCCCGTCACCGCTGAAGTCGCTCTGTTTCCGGCACGGCTAGCACGCTAACCGCCGCTTTGCCGCGGCGGCACAGGGAACCTCATCTGAAACCGGGGCTCTGAAAGTAGAGACCACTAAGTCGGATGTCGTGCCGCTGATCTCCCCTCAGATCGCAGACCGGCACAGGTATAACCACTTCCCAGGCCGTCCCACGGCGCCATCATGGAATCCCCGGAGGTCACATGGATATGCACAAATATCTCAATCATATGAACATAAGCAAAAACTTCCTTACCGGACTGGTGACGGTCCTGCCCATCGTCATTACCGTGTACCTGCTCATCTGGGCCGGCGAGTTGGCGGAGTCCTTTCTCGGCCAGATGATTCGTACCGTGCTTCCCGATGCCCTCTACATCCCCGGCATGGGACTGTTGGCGGGGGTGGTGATCACCTTTGTCATCGGCCTGCTCATGCACGCATGGATGGTACGCCGCATGTTCGGCTGGAGTGAACGCCTGCTTTACCACATCCCGGTGATCCGCTCGGTCTATGGCGCCACCCGCGATTTTCTTCAGTTCCTGGTCCACTCCCAGGACCCGGGTTTCAGTGAGGTGGTGACTGTGGATCTGGGCGCAACCGGCGCGCGGATCGTCGGTTTCGTCACCCGTCCGGACACAAAGGGACTGCCCCAGGGCGCATCCTCGGGCCAAAACGACACCGTCATCGTCTATCTGCCCATGAGCTACCAGATCGGCGGGTTCACCGTCATGCTCCCACGCAGCGCGGTGCACCCCATGGACATGTCCATGCGCGAGGCGATGACGTTCGTGCTGACCGCCGGCGTGGCCAATCCCCACGGCGAGGGCAACAGCGGGTTACCGGTCAGCGGCAGAGCAGGGTGATGGAATGATTTAGATCATATCCGCACGGCAATTATTGTTATACGGTATGGGTGTGGCCTATGCTAGGCGCAGTTGCGGATTCCGGGTTGACCCGAAATCCACGGTTGCGATTCTCGACCCTTCTCCCTCTCAGGAAGAAGGTTAGGAAGAGGGATCAATAGATCGTGAAGGTATTTGCAAAGAAAAAATTCTGGCACTCCCCCTCACCCCTTGCCTCTCCCCGGGAGGGAGGAGCAAAGCGACAGGGGCGGGCGTACCGTCAGGTCACAGACCGATATATGGATAATTGGTATAGACTCAGGCTAAGCTTTGATCGATAAGGAGACATCCATGGTGGACAAAAATGTACAGGACGAACTACAGAACCTGAAGGACGACGTCGCCAAACTGCGCACCGACGTGTCCGAACTGGTGGGCCTGCTCAAGGACCTGGGCGCCGAGAAGATCGATGAAGCGCGGGGCAACGTGGAAGAAGAGCTTCAGGCACGGCGGGAACAGCTGCGTGAAGCCGTGGGCAAGGCCAAGGCCCGTGGCAAAAAGGCCGCCGATGACATCGAGGGACAGATCTCCGAGCACCCGTTGAGCAGTCTGCTGGCGGCCTTCGGCCTGGGGTTCATCATCGCCAAGCTGTCGGGAGGCGGGTCTGAATCGTCTCGCTGATTTGCTGATCGCCGTTGCCGAGCTGTTTGAAGCGGAGGGCAGGGCGCTGCGGCGCGCCGCTGCCCGGACAGGTCAGGGGTTGGGACTTGCCGCGGCCGCCTCCGTATTGGCGGTCGTGGGAATGGGCCTGTTGTTGTGGGCGCTTTACCAATACCTGGAGACCGTCATGGGCCCCGAGTCCACCGCCCTGGTCACCGGCCTGGCGACGCTGATCGCCGCGGGAGTGCTGGCATGGACAGCCCACCGGATCACCCGCTGAGCGTGGAAGAGGCCAAGGCGCGCCTGCGTGCCCTGGCCCGGGAGTCGACCCTGTCCGGCTACGTCAAACGCCGACCCTATACGGCGGTCACCCTGGCATTCGCCGCCGGCGCCGTGCTCGGCGCCAGCCCCACCGCCCGCAAGGCGGCATCCAGGGAACTGATGTGGATGCTGCTCAAGGCGCTTTAATATCTGCCCCGCATAATCGTCTCCGCATAAGCTTGCCTTTTCTCCGCAAGATTACAAAACCGTAATCTTTGTCTGAGCATCTCTGGTCGATATGCTTACCGCACAAGGCGTAATATAGTGCACGCTCAGTGCATGGTGATGGTTCGCTCTCCTTGCGGGAAACCGTTTGGACGCGGAAATCGAAGGGTGCGGGGTGCAAGAACCAGGGTAGGGTTGATCCCTTCTTCCTCCCAGGGAGAGGGAAAGTATGCTTTATCTTGGCGCCTTGGCGTGAGTTCTTTCACAGAGACGCCGTGCGTCTCTGAACGCGAAACCCGAAACTCGGAGCGCTTTCGTTGACCTGTGACTTGAATCAGATCGGAAACCCACCCAAGTGATCGCAAGGACATCAGTGCGGTATCCCCTTAGAGCGCTGTCCATTCCCCTATTCATGACGTTGTGGCTGACCGGCTGTGCCACCTACTCGCCGCACCCCCTGGCTGAGCAACCGGACCTCGTCCATCGTCTCACCGCGCTGACCATCGATCCGCGCACCCTGGCACTGCCGGCATTGCGCAAGCATGTATTCGACCCCAAGGACGGGCTGGACATGACCGAGGTGGCCATGGTCGCGGTGGTCAACAATCCCGACCTGAAGGCCGAACGGCGCAAGTCCGATGTTGCCCGGGCGCAGCTCTTCGACGCCGGGTTGCTGCCGGACCCGCAGATCTCGGCAAGCGTGGATCACCCCATGGGCGGCGGGCCCGGCCTGACCGAGGCTTACGGCGTGGGGCTCAATTATGACCTGCTGTCGCTGATCACCCATGGCGCACAGGTGGATGCGGCGGCCCTGGCCAAACACCAGGTGGACCTTGACCTGTTGTGGCACGAGTGGCAGGTGGCGCAACAGGCCCGTGAACTCTACGTAAAGGCGGTCTACGACGCGGACCGGCTGCGCCTGCTTGGTCACGCCCAACGGCTCTATGCCCGGCGCTACGCGCGTTCTTCACAGGCGTTCAAGAACGGCAACCTGACCCTGGACGTGGCCGGCACCGATCTGACCGCGCTGCTGGACGCCAATACCCGCCTCAACCAGGCGCAGCGCCAGCAAAACCAGACCCTGCATGACCTCGATGCCTTGCTCGGACTGACGCCGGACACGCAGTTGATACTGACGCCGCCGGGGGAGGCGGGCAAACTCGACATGGACCCGGCGCTGCTCAAGACGCTGCCCGAGCGCCGGCCCGATCTGCTGGCGCTGCGCGCGGGCTATGGCAGCCAGGAGGCCAAGGTGCGCCAAGCAGTGCTGTCCCAGTTTCCCTCCCTCAGCGTCGGATTCACCCGCGCCCGGGATACCGGCGACGTGAATACCGTCGGACTGGGCATCACCCTCAACCTGCCCCTGTTGAACGGCAACCGAGGAGCGATCGCCATCCAACGCGCCACCCGGGCACAGCTGCGCCAGGAATATCAGGCGCGGCTGGATCAAACCCATGGACAGATCGATCTGCTGCAAAAGCAGAATGATCTCATTGAACAGCAGCTCGGGCGCATTGATGCCAATCTTCCCGAACTGGGGGGCATGGTGGACCGGGCGGAGCACGCCTACGACGCCGGCAACATCGATGCCCTGACTTATCTGAACATGCAAAACACTCTCATCAACAAACAACTGGAACGGGCCGATCTGGAGGAGTCACTGTGGGATACGCACATCGCATTGGACACCTTGCTGGGATGGACTCGATGGGAAAAATAGTGCTCCATACAACAACCATCTCCAAGGTCTTTCGACACTGGTTCTCCGCCGGTCTTGTCCTTCTCATGGCGTGTGTCGTCACACCGGCGGCGGCGGATAGTGATGAACCTGCGCAGCAGGTCCAGGCCACCGAAAAAAGCGTGCTGGTGCATACCACGACGCTTGCTCTCCATACCCTCAGCGCCACTGTCACCGCCTACGGCCGCGTGCAGCCCGACCCGGATCACCTCACCAGCATCACCCTGCCGCGGGCGGGCCTGGTAAGCAGGGTATGGGTGCGGCTCGGTCAGCGGGTCAGTGACGGCCAGCCGCTGCTGGAACTGGTCACCGCACCCGCGGCACTCATGGAGTATCAGCAGGCGCGGGCCGCCGTGGACTTTGCCCGCGGCAAGCTGACGCAGGTACAAAGCCTGTTCAAGCAAAAACTGTCCACCCGCGATCAGCTGGCCGACGCCGAGCGCAATCTGCGCGATGCCCGCGCACGCCTGGAGGCCCAGAGCAAGCTGGGGACCGGCCAAAGCAGCGAGGTCATTCGCTCCCCGTTTGCGGGGATCGTCACGCAATTGCCCATCACCCAGGGCCAGCGGGTCCAGGCCGATACCATGGCCATGCTGCTGGCCAGCGGTGATGACCTGGTGACCCCCCTGGGGGTGGAACAGAAAGATGTCACCCGGGTTCAGGCCGGTCAGCCCGTCACTCTGTCCCCGGTGTTTCGCTCAAACGTGCAGATGACCGCACAGGTCAGTGAAGTACACGCCATGGTGGACCCCAAGACCCGGCTGGTTGATGTACTTGTTCACATCCCGAAACAAGAAGCCTCCCAATTGGTGCTGGATGAGACAGTGCGAGGAATCATCCAGTTGAACCATGCTCAGGTCCAGGCAGTACCGCCCAGCGCCGTGCTACGCGATAAACAGGGTGCGTATGTCTTCGTGGTGCAAGGCGGGAAGGCACACCGGGTGAACGTAACCACCGGTCTCGCGGATGGAAAGTTGATAGAGGTTCAAGGCGAGCTGCACACGGGAGACAAGGTGGTGACGCTGGGCAACTATGAGCTGAGCGACGGCATGGCGGTGCGGGTAGCCACTCCATGAATGTCGCCGAGTGGGCCGCGCGCCACCGGCGCTCGATTTTATTCCTACTGGCCGTCCTTGCCCTGGGCGGCGCGGCCAGCGCCTGGCAGCTGCCCGTGGCCCTGTTCCCCCGCGTGGACTTTCCACGCATCGCGGTCTACATCGAGGCCGGCGACCAGCCCGGCGAGCAGATGGTCATCAGCGTGACGCGCCCCATGGAACAGGCGGTACGTTCGGTGCCCGGGGTACGCGAGATCCGCTCCACCACCAGCCGCGGCAGCGCCGAACTGTCCATCAACTTCGATTGGGGCAGTGACATGCCGCTTGCACTGCAGCAGGTGGATTCCGCCATCAGCCAGATTCTTCCCTCGCTGCCCCCCGGGACATCGTTCACCGCGCGGCGCATGGATCCCACGGTATTTCCCGTGGCTGCATATACCCTGACGTCATCCAAGGAAAGCCTGGTCAAGCTGCGCGACATCGCCGAGTATCAACTGGTGCCGATCCTCTCGGCCATCAACGGCGTGGCGCGGGTAGGCGTACTGGGCGGCGAGCAGGCCGAGTACCAGGTGGATGTGGACCCGGCGCAGCTGCAGGCCTACGGCCTCACCATGGAGGATGTGGTCAAGGCGCTGTCGGCGGCCAATGTGCTGCAGGCGGTGGGGCGCCTGGAGGATCAGTACAAACTGTTCCTGCTGCTGTCCGACACCCGCTTTCACAACCTTGATCAGATCGGGCACACGGTCCTGACCAGCGGCGACAACGGCATTGTCGAGCTGGAGGACATCGCCACCGTGCACGAAGGCACCGTGCCCAACTGGATGCGGGTGACGTCCAACAACAAGGATGCGGTGTCGGTGGAGGTCTACCAGCAGCCCGGCGGCAATACGGTGCAGATCGTGCACGATGTACAGGCGCGGCTGAAGGCCTACCGCGGCAAATTGCCCAAGGATCTGACCGTCAGCAACTGGTATGACCAGAGCCGCCTCATCGTCAACTCCGCCGGCAGCGTGCGCGACGCCATCATTTACGGTGTATTGCTCGCCGCCGGCGTGCTGCTGGTGTTCCTGCGCAGCGTGAAGATCACCCTGGTGGGGATTCTGGTGGTGCCCGCCGTGCTGTCGGCCACCATATTGCTGTTGTATGTGCTGCACATGAGCTTCAACATCATGACCCTGGGCGGCATGGCGGCGGCGGTGGGTCTGATCATCGATGACGCCATTGTCATGATCGAGAACATCATGCGCCGCCTGCGCAAGGGCGAGGGCAGTCATCACCAGCGCATCCGCGCCGCGGCGCGTGAGTTCGTGCAGCCGCTCACCGGCTCGTCCGCATCGACGGTGGTGATCTTTCTGCCGCTGATGTTCCTGTCCGGCGTCACCGGCGCCTTCTTCAAGGCCTTGTCCCTGACCATGGCCTGTGCCCTGGTGATCTCCTACCTGGTGGCGTGGCTGGCGGTGCCGCTGCTGGCGGATCACCTGCTGGGCGACAAGGACGTGGCGCGCGAAGACGAGGGGCGCGTGGCGCGGGCCGTAAGCCGGCGCTACCGGGGTCTGCAGCAGACGCTGCTGGCGCGGCCGTGGTGGGTGCTGGTCGCGGTCATCCCGCTGATCGGCGCCGGTTGGCTCGCTTACAAGAACGTGGGCACCGGATTCATGCCGCACATGGACGAAGGCGGTTTCGTCATTGACTACGTGGCGCCGCCGGGCACATCCCTCACCGAGACGGACCGCCTGCTGCGTCAGGTGGAAGGCATCATCACCTCTGTCCCCGAGGTGGCGTCCTACTCGCGGCGTACCGGCGCGCAGCTGGGTGGCGGCCTCACCGAGGCCAACTCGGGGGATTTTTTCGTACGTCTCAAGCCGCCGCCGCGGCGTTCGGTGGAGTCCATCATGGATGACCTGCGCCAGCGCATCGAGAGCCAGGTCCCCGGCCTTGATATCGAGATGGCCCAGCTCATGGAAGACCTTATCGGTGATCTTACCGCGGTACCGCAGCCCATCGAGATCAAACTCTACGGCGACGACACCCGGGAGCTGCTGACTACCGCCCCCAAGGTGGCGGCGGCGATCGCCAAGGTTTCCGGGGTTGTGGATGTGCGCAACGGCATCGTGCTGGCTGGCGATGCCCTCAACATCAAGGTGGATCGCGTCAAGGCCGCCCTGGAGGGCATCGATCCGGACGCCGTGACGCGGCAGATTAAGGACTACTTTGAGGGTGTGGTCACTACACAGGTGCAGCAGGGCATCAAGATGATCGGCATCCGCGCCTGGGTGCCCAAGGGCATGCGTCAGACCCAGGAGCAGCTGAGCCACCTGTGGCTGCAGGCCCCCGACGGTCATCGCTTCCCCATGGACCGCATCGCCACGGTGACGCGCATCACCGGTCAGCCGCAGATCACCCGCGACAACCTCAAACGTATGGTCGCGGTCACCGGCCGCATCAGCGGGCGCGACCTGGGCTCGACCCTGAGTGACATCCGACACGTGCTGGACGGGGCAGGGGTAATCCCTTCCAACATGTACTACGAGCTGGGCGGCCTCTACAAGCAGCAGCAGATCGCCTTCCATGGCCTGATCGCGGTGCTGATCGCCGCCGTCGCCCTGGTGTTTTTATTACTCTTGTTTTTATATGAGCGCTTCCTGATTGCCGTGGCCGTCATGGCCATGCCACTGCTTGCCATGGCGGTAGTGTTCATCGGATTGTGGATCACCGGCACCGAACTCAACATCTCCGCCATGATGGGAATGACCATGGTGGTGGGCATCGTTACCGAAGTGGCCATCTTTTACTTTTCCGAATTCGGAATGCTGGTGGACGCGGGCGCGACACAGGCTTCCGCCCTGGTCGACGCCGGCGTCAACCGCATGCGGCCCATCGCCATGACCACCCTGGCGGCGGTGCTGGCGCTGCTGCCCCTTGCCCTTGGCCTCGGTCAGGGTGCGGCCATGCAGCAACCCCTGGCCATCGCCATCATCTCCGGCCTGGCGGTGCAGATGCCATTGGTGCTGATAGTGATGCCGGTTTTATATGCGCGCTTGGCGCGGATCAGGCGCCAGCCCGAGTAACGCGGGCTGGCGGTTTCGAGTTGCGGGTTTCGTGTTTTCTCTTATCTTCCCCCGCACCCGTCGCTATGCTCTTCCCTCCCAGGGAGAGGGTAAGCCTGTAGTTCTCACCACTCTCCATCGCAAGATAAATCTCCCTCTCCCTCCCAGGGAGAGGGCAGGGGTGAGGGAGAGTAATAGATAGCATGCAGAAATTTTTTTGATCCCCTTCATCCTAATCTTCTCCCTAAAAGGGAGAAGGGATAAATTGCCAGCTTTCACCGTTCTTGGTTTTCTTGAGATACGTTTCCTTGCGCGCTCGGCACTTCGGCGAGGAATCACTCAATAATCAAATATTAAGCGACGCATAACCCGCGTTATGGTAGCATTGCCGCGCTTTGCCGCAGCGGTGCCCACCTCACACGGCGACAGCCGGTACTGCCCACTAACTTCACACAGGAACAGCAGCATGCTGGGAATGCTTTCGCTTGTCACTTCGCTTTATCTTGAACACCGCACCGGACAGCTCGCCGGGATGCAGAACGTCGTACTGCAGCCAAAATATGTCATCGGCGCGGCCAACGACATTACTTTAAAACCGCTGCCTGACTGGCATAACCATATCGACCTGTATGCCATATACGGCGGCGCGCTGACGGGCGCGGGGACAAAAAACAGCAGCATCCAGGAACTCAGGGGCAAGGTGACATCACTGTATACCCTGTACAACAAGGATGATATTTTCACCTTCAACACCGGCATCTACTCCCTGTTTGCGCACCATCTGCATCATTACACACCGTACCAGGACCCCACCCACACCGTGGAGTACGCCGCGGAGGAAAACGAACTCATCAGTAACGAGACACTCCTGGGCTGGGACTTCAATTTCGACGTCAAGGACGACAAGATCAACTCATCGTTCCACAATATTATTTACTTGACGGGCAAGCGCATCGCCCCCAACCTGCTGACCTATCAACCCACGCTGGGCTTCGACTGGACCAACGAGGTATTCCTGTGGGGCAACAACACCAACCCCAAGCTGTCGTTCTATGCCAACGTGGAGTTCTGGTTCGCCCGCAAGAACGGTGTCAGTCTCTTCAACATCCACGACGGCATCGGCGCCACCAAACGGGAGCTGCTGCTGGATTACGGCCTGAACTTTTACTTCGGCAAACAGACCTCCGTCTACCTGCGCAGCTACGGCTATAACAACCTCAATCGCGGCACCAGTCTTTCCCAGCCCACTGGGTTCAGGGACGGGTCGATATTGGGAATCAGGCATACTTTCTAGCCTGCGGAACCCGGGTTGGAACGGTCTCGAGTTGCGGGTTTCGAGTTGACTTATTTCTTCACCCTCTCCCTCCCAGGGAGAGGGAAGGGGTGAGGGGGAGTAATAGACAACATGCAACTTTCGATAAAGTATTAGCAAAT
>CAYXAX010000026.1:0-21933 GCA_964463055.1 uncultured Gammaproteobacteria bacterium
CTGCGCTTCGGCCTGCAGACCATGCCGGTGACCCTGGACCCCCGCTATGCCACGGACGCCGTTTCATCGCGCATAGATCGACTGCTTTATCAACGCCTGGTGGATTTCGACAGCCACTTCCAGGTGGTTCCCTCCCTGGCCACATGGAAGGAGCTGACACCCAAGCACTATCAGTTCCACCTCAAACAGGGTAACCACCGCTTTCACGACGGTGCGCCCGTGACAGCCGCCGACGTCAAAGCCACGCTTGAATCCGTATTGGATGCCGCCATGGCGTCGCCGCTGCGCGCCTCGCTGGCCCACATCACCCGCATTGAGACACCGGATGCCGACACCATCGATTTCTACATCGACGCCCCGGACCCGCTGTTCCCCGGCAAACTGGACATCGGTATCCTACCCGCCGATCTCATCCGTCGGGATCATCCGTTCAATCGAAAACCGGTGGGCAGCGGGCCGTTTGCCTTTGTCGGCTGGCCCAGCGAAGACCGTCTGCGTATCAAACGTCTGGCCGATGGCCAGGTGATCGAATTCGATGAAGTCCCCAATCCCACCGTGCGCGTCCTGAAACTTCTGCGCGGTGAAATCGACATGCTGCAAAACGATTTACCCTTCGAACTGGTCAAGTATCTGCAGCATCATGCGGGCATCCGCGTGCAGCGCGCCATGGGGACAAACTTCACCTACCTTGGCTTCAATCTTCACGACCCGGTGGTGGGCAGACTGGCGGTGCGCCGGGCAATCGCCCACGCCCTGGACAGGTCCACCATTGCCAAGTATGTATTCGCCGGTTCGGCGCGCACGGCCAACGCCATACTGCCACCCTCACACTGGGCGGGTGATCCGGACCTCAAACCCTACGACTACAATCCGGACAAGGCGCGGGCATTACTGGCCGGCGCGGGATTTGATGCCGACCACCCGGCCCGCATCACCTACAAGACCTCCAGCGATCCGTTCCGCGTGCGACTGGCGACCATCATCCAGTCTCAGCTGGACAAGGTGGGATTCGACGTGGACATCCGCAGTTACGATTGGGGGACGTTCTATGGCGACATCAAGTCGGGCCGCTTTCAGATGTACAGCCTGTCGTGGGTGGGCATAAAGACCCCCGATATCCTGCGCATCGCCTTTTACAGCACGTCGGTACCCCCCAACGGCGCCAACCGCGGGCGATTCCGGAACGCCGCGGTGGACCGACTCATCGATGCAGCGGAATCCACGGCGGATACCCGGGTGGAGGCCGCCGATTACCGCAAGGTCCAGCGCATACTGCTGGACCGGCTGCCCTACGTGCCGCTGTGGTATGAAGACCATATGTACGCCGCAAGAAGCGACATCACGGGTTACACCGTGGCCGAGGACGGCAATTACGATGGCCTCATAAACGTGCATCGCGTAAACTCTCCCGGTCATTGAGCGGAAGATACCCTGGCCCATGGATGAGACACCGCAGCGATTCATCGAAGTCAGCCTGAAGGATCAGCGCATGGTGCTGTGGGACAGCGGCAGACAGGTATTCAGCGCCGCGGTGTCGACCGCCGCAAACGGGCCCGGGGAGCGCCTGGACAGCGGGTGCACACCGCGCGGACGCCACCAGATTCACGCCAAGATCGGCGCCGGCAGCGCGCCGGACACGGTCTTCGTCGGCCGCCGCCCCACGGGGGAGGTCTATTCGCAGGCGCTGCGCAGCCAACATCCCGGCCGGGACTGGATTCTCACCCGCATACTGTGGCTCACGGGCATGGAGCCCGGCGTCAATCTCCATGGCGACGTGGATACCCTGCAGCGTTATATCTATATTCACGGTTCGCCCGATCACGTGGTGATGGGCACCCCCAACTCCCGCGGCTGTATCCGCATGCATAACACAGACATCATCCGGTTGTTCGACCTGGTGGAGGAGGGCACCCATGTGGTCATCAACGAATAACACCGCGCGGGCACGGCAGGATACGCCACTATGAAACACCTGCTCAAACACCGAGTACCGTTTCAATACCCGGGGTGTTGATGGCGAGCTTTTTGTTTTCCCGTCTCGCCAGTGCACTGTTCGTCGTCCTCGGCGTCTCGTGCCTGGTGTTCTTCTTTATTCATCTCATCCCGGGTGATCCCGTGGAGGTCATGCTGGGGGAATCGGCACTGCCCGCCGACCGCGAGGCGCTGCGCCAATCCCTGGGCCTGAACCTGCCCCTGTACATACAGTTGTTGAACTACCTGGAAGGGCTGCTGCACCTGAACCTGGGAACCTCGCTGCAAACACGCCAGCCCATCGTCGATATGCTCACCGAACGCCTGCCCGCCACCGCGGAACTGGCCTTGGCGGCACTGGCCGTCGCCGTGATGATCGCGCTGCCGCTGGGCATCATCGCCGCCCTGCGGCGCAATACCTTGTGGGACATGGCCGCCATGGGCATTTCGGTGCTGGGGGTCTCCATTCCCAACTTCTGGCTGGGGCCGATGCTGGTCATGGTGTTTTCCCTGTGGCTGGGCTGGCTGCCGGTAAGCGGGCGCGAGGGCGCACTCGCCATCGTATTGCCGGCGCTGACCCTGGGCACGGCCCTGGCGGCGATCCTGTCCCGTATGATCCGCGCCTCCCTGCTTGAAGTCCTCAATGAGGATTATGTGCGCACGGCCTACGCCAAGGGACTGACGACGCGCCAGGTGGTGTTCGGGCATGCCCTGCGCAACGCGCTGCTGCCGGTCTTGACCATATTCGGTCTACAGCTGGGCACATTATTGGGCGGTGCGGTGATCACCGAAGTCATTTTCTCGTGGCCGGGCATCGGGCAGTTGACCATTGAGGCCATTCAACGCCGGGATTACCCGGTGCTGCAGGCATGCGTGCTGGTCATCAGCCTGAGCTATGTGGTGATCAATACCCTCACCGATATGCTCTATGCATGGTTCGATCCCCGCATACGCCTGGGTGAATCATGAAACTGCGCACAGCACTGCCCGTGATGATCCTGGGCACGTGGGCCGTCATGGCCGCGTCCGCCGCGCTGTTTCACCTGCACCCCGATGCCATTCACCTGGACAGGATACTCACCCCGCCGGGGTCGCAGGCATGGCTGGGGTACGACGACCTGGGCCGGCCCATCTGGGACCGGCTCATCGCCGGGGCGCATACCTCGTTCATGGTGGCCTTGTGGGTGGTGTCGATTTCCCTGGTCCTGGGCACGCTGATCGGCAGCACCAGCGGCTACCTGGGCGGGTGGCTGGACCATGTCGTGGTGCGTATCATCGATATCTTCCTCGCCTTTCCCGGCATCCTCCTGGCCATCGCACTGGCCGGGTTGCTGGGGCCGGGACTGGACAATGTGGTGCTGGCATTGAGCGCGGTGGGCTGGGTGGGCTTCGCCCGGCTGGCCCGCGCCCAGATCCTGTCGGTCAAAAACCGCGAGCACGTCCAGGCCGCCGTGGTGCTGGGTGCCGACCGCCGCCGTATCATTGCCCGGCACCTGATACCGTTGATCATGGCGCCGCTTATCGTCGAGGCCAGCTTCGGCATCGCCGGGACCGTCATCGCCGAGGCGGGGTTGTCGTTTCTGGGTCTGGGCGTCCAGCCACCGGCGGCGTCATGGGGCAGCATGATACGGGACGGCACGCGCTACATGCTGGTGGCTCCGCATATGGTGCTCATCCCCGGCATGACCCTGCTGTTGGTGGTCCTGTGCGTCAACCTGGCGGGTGATCAACTGCGGGACTGGATGGATGTCAGAATCCGGGGCAGGTAGAATCAGCACTACAACGAAACAAGGTAAAACCGCGCCCATGTCACTGGGACCTCTGATGGTGGGGCTGAGCGGCCCCGAACTCCTCGCCGAAGAGGAGGAGATCCTGCATCACCCGCATATCGGCGGTGTCATCCTGTTTTCCCGCAATTTCGAGTCACCGGAGCAGATTGAGCGGCTCACCGCGGATATCCACCGCCTGCGCGATCCCCATCTGCTTATCGCCGTGGATCACGAAGGCGGGCGCGTACAGCGATTTCGCCACGGCTTCACCCACCTGCCGGCGGCGCGCCGCCTCGGTGAGGCCTATGACCGCGACGCGAAACACGGCCTGACCCTGGCCGAATCCATGGGGTGGCTGATGGCGGTGGAACTGCGTGCCGTGGGTGTCGATTTCAGCTTCGCACCGGTGGTGGACCTGGATCACGGCGCCAGCAGCGTCATCGGCGACCGTGCCTTTCACAGCGACCCGGATGTTGTCGTGCGCCTGGCGCTGGCCTATGAAAAAGGCATGCAGCATGCCGGCATGGCGGCCACCGCCAAGCACTTTCCCGGCCATGGCGCCATCAAGGAGGACTCCCATACCGAGATCGCCGTGGATGAACGCCCCTATGAGACCATCAAGCGGGAAGACCTGCTGCCGTTCAAGCGGCTTATTCATCACGGCATGCCGGCGGTGATGGCCGCCCACGTCATCTACAAGGCGGTGGATTCAAAGCCGGCGGGCTTTTCCTCTGTGTGGCTGCAAAGGATTCTGCGCAGGGATCTGGGTTTTCAGGGGGTGATATTCAGTGACGACCTGTACATGGAGGGCGCGAGTATCGCCGGCGGCATTACGGATCGCGCACAGGCGGCCCTGGAGGCGGGCTGCGACATGATTCTGCTGTGCCGCGCCGCCACGGAAAAAGACACCGTCGACGCGCTGGATCAGATCACCATCGCCAGCGATCCCGTCTCACACCTGCGCCTGGTGCGCATGCACGGCCGCAAGCATCCGGCACGTGCGCATCTGTTCCACGACACCGCCTGGCAGGATGCGGTACAGCAGGTACAGCAGCTCAGCGGCCAGCAATCCCTTGATTTGACATAAATCGCTAATACTATCGCCGGTCCGGTCGGTTGCAAAACCAGGGGTAAGCGTTTATCTTACTGCGCTTTTGGAAGCCTCCGTCGAGCTGAGAGGATCGACAATCGACAAAGTAGAGGAAATGATGCATATCAGTAAACCGTCGTGCCGTCTCTTATTTATCTTAGTATGTGGAATGTTAACGGCGAACACTGTACCGGTTGCATATGCCTTCGACGCGTTCAAGCCGCTTCCACTGACACCGATTATCCCCACGGATAATCCGCAATCCGCGCCCAAGGTCGATCTCGGCAAACAGCTATTTTTCGACCCGCGCCTGTCGGTCACGGGCGCGGTATCGTGCAATACGTGTCACAACCTCATGGCCGGCGGCGACGACGGCCGCGCCGTTTCCGTGGGCGCCGTGGGCAAGGCGGGCACGCGCTCCGCGCCTACGCTGTGGAATGTCTCCTACGAAACCGTTTATTTCTGGGACGGCCGCGCCAGGAGCCTGGAAGCGGCCATCAGGGAACACCTCCTGGACCAAACGGTCATGGCCATGCCGGATGCCGCATCACTGACCGAGCGCTTCAATCACATCGCGGGTTACAAACGCGAATTCGACTACGTCTTCGGTGGTCCGTCAGGTGTGTCGCTGGACAATACGGCCAAGGCCCTGGCGGCATACATCCGCACCCTGTCCACCCGCAACAGTCCCTTCGACCGTTACCTGCAGGGCGATAAGGAAGCCATCTCCGATACCGCCGAAAAGGGCTTTCAGACCTTCATCACAGCCGGCTGTGCGGCGTGTCACTTCTATGTCAACATGGCCGGTCCCGTCCCCGGGCTGGCGTTCAAAATGGGGGAGGGGTTTTATGAGCTGTTCCCCAACTGGCTGGGAAGCAAATACGATGAACAATACCACCTGACCGACGACCTGGGTCGCTACTACTACGACAAAAACCCGCAGCACAAGCACCTGTTCCGCGTCCCGACCCTGCGCAATATCGCGGTGACGGCACCGTACTTCCACAACGGCTCGGTCAAGACCCTCGACGAGGCGGTCCGCGTCATGGCCAGGACACAGTTCCAGAAAAACCTCACCGACCGGCAGGTCGAAGACATCGTTGCATTTCTCAAGACCCTCACCGGGGAGTTCCCGCCACAGCTCATGCCGCAACTGCCACCGTCGACGGGTCAATCGGTGTATAAATAAACCCGTCACAAGTCTCAGGTCGGAAGTAAGAGGTCAACCCCATGGGGATGTCTTCTTGACCTGCAACCTGCAACCTGGGTACTGCTATCATTTATTATGAAGTCTGGCCATTCGCACACCCGCTCAATATAATGTTGACAATCACCGGGCGTATCCCCATTCATCATGTTTACACAGACCGATCTTAGCCCTATGACAACCCTCGCAGAAGCCTCCGCGGTATTCGAAAAGGCGGACGTCCTATATACAAAGCTCCAGGTGGAATCGGCCCTGGACAGCATGGCCGCGCAGATCACCGCCGCGCTGGGTGACAAGGACCCCATCGTGCTGTGCATCATGCTGGGCGGCCTGGTGCCCGCCGGTAAGCTCATTGACCGGCTGGTATTTCCCCTGCAGCTCAATTACGTGCATGCCACACGCTACGATGGCGCCACCTCCGGTGGTGATCTGCGCTGGGTGGCGAAGCCGGAGTGTTCTCTGCAGGGGCGCGTGGTGCTGCTGGTGGACGATATCCTCGATGAAGGTCTGACCCTGGCGGCCATCCATCAGGCGTGTCTCGCTCTGGGCGCCGACCGGGTATACAGCGCGGTGCTCGTTGAAAAGAAGCATGACCGCAAAAATGACTATCAGGCCTCGTTCGTCGGTCTTGAAGTGGAGGACCGATACGTCTTCGGATACGGTATGGATTACAAAGGCTATCTTCGCAATGCCCCGGGCATTTACGCGGTAAGCGACAATGGCTGAGCTGGCCATTATCGGCGGGACTGGCCTGACCTCCCTCAACAACCTGGAGATCACCAAGCGCGAAGTGGTTCATACCCCCTTCGGTGAACCTTCGGGACCTTTGACCTATGGCGTACTGTCCGGCAGGGAAGTGGTGTTTCTCGCCCGCCACGGCTACGGACATACCATACCGCCGCACATGGTGAATTACCGCGCCAACATCTGGGCCTTGAAGCATGCCGATATCGAACACGTGATCGCCGTGGCCGCCGTGGGTGGTATCCGCCCGGACATGACGCCGGCACGCCTGGCGGTGCCCGACCAGATCATTGATTACACACACTCGCGCATCAATACCTATTTCGAGGACGGTCTGACACACGTCACCCACGTGGATTTCACCTACCCCTATGACAGCGACCTGCGCCAACGCCTTATCAATGGCGCCCGCGAGGCGCAGCTCGACGCGGTGGAAAACGGCACCTACGGGGCGACCCAGGGACCGCGCCTCGAGACCGCCGCGGAAATCCTGCGCCTGGAAAGGGACGGCTGCACCATGGTGGGCATGACCGGCATGCCGGAGGCCGCCCTTGCCCGTGAGCAGAACCTGCGCTATGCCACCTGCGCCGTGGTTGCCAATTGGGCGGCGGGAAAGACTGAAGGGACGATTTCCATGAAGATGATCGAGCACTGCCTCAAGACAGGGATGGAAAAGGCCCGACGCCTACTGGAGCATGTCATTCCTGCGCTCTAGGAGCCTGTCGGACATAGGCGATCGTAGTGAACAAGGTGGGAGAGCGAGGGCAGTTTTTCGATCGTTTGAGGGAAGAGCGAAGCGAAAGGTGGAGCCGTCGCTATTTGACGAAACGGATCGGAGAAATGGGCGGCCCTCCCAGCGGCGCAGTAGATCAGTCCTACGTCCGACAGGCTGCTAGGAATTCCATCGAGTAATCATGACCGCGGGGACGGCGGCGCACATCACTGATTGGGGACCTGCTTGCCCGTCACCTGTCCGGCATCATTGCCCTGCGCGGGGGCGGGCGGGGACGGCGGTGTAAACGGTGTAATGCGGGCCAGAACGCCGAACCGGGGGTGGTCAAAATAGAAGAGCTTGTCGCTGCGAATGCGACGTGACTGCTGCAGGCGATAGGTCTGGGTCATCACCGTATCACCGATGATCGACTCCTGTTGTGACTGGTCCACGGGCGTATTTACCTGATACACCAGATCCACATCCATGTGCAGATAGCGGCTCTGGGTCAAACCGATTACGCCGTTGAGCAGCCACGACGGGGCAGGTTGACCGGTTGAGTCTTCGGAATTCATCGCCGGCGGCATTTGCTCCGGCGGCGGGGCAGGTGCTGGAGCCGGTGCCGCCGCTCCGTCACCCTGCGTTTGATCCATGCTTTGACGGGCCAGTTCCTCATCGACGGTTGACAGCATCCGGGTCTGAACGCCAAGCGGGTCGTAATGGACATGAACCGGTATGCTCTTATCAGGATCATACGCCGGCTGTCGCCATGCCGCGTGATACAAGACCTGGTAGTCACCGGCATTGTTCAAGCGTGTGATCACATTTGCGAGTTGATCCTCGTTGTCGGGCAACAGGCGAAACGCCATCGGCGTGGAATTGGTCTGTGTGTAATCGCCGGTTAAAAAGGCGATAAAGGCCTGATCCTGATCGCTGCCCGCGAACAACGTGCTGGCCTCCTGATCGATGACCGGAGATGCAGACGTCGGGCTCAGTTCAGCCACATGACTGATATCGGGTGCCCCCGGATCGTCAGGCCAGACCTCTGTATCAGCGGCATCCGTATGCTTGAACACTACCACTTCCACCTGATACCAAGGATTACCCTGGACTTGATTCTGGTCCTGGGTCTGATCCTGGGCCAGCACCGGTGATGTGACGAAGAAGATCGCCAACACAGACAGCAGGCGGGTTACTATTGTTGTAGGAGATCGGGGGTCCATGGTCATTGTACGATTGTGGTGATCATCACCGTGGCACCGGGCAGCGCTTCCATGGTCAATATAATATATTGAGATGCGATAAAATGTGAGTTATTGAGTACCCGGTGAAATCACCATCGTCAACCGCGGACTGGACAGAACAAGAGACGATCATGGCGGTCAGAAAGATCCTTCGTATGGGACACCCCATCCTGCTGCAGGTTGCCGAACCCGTAGCAGAGTTTAACACAGCGGAGCTGGACGTGCTGATCCGGGACATGCTGGATACCATGCCGGCATACAACGGCGCCGGTCTGGCGGCACCGCAGATCGGCGTGAGCCTGCGCGTAGTGATCTTCGGCGTGGAGGGCAACCCGCGCTACCCGGATGTAGCGCCCGTGCCATTGACTGTGCTTGTCAATCCGTCCATTGAATTCCTGGACGACACCATGGAGGAAGACTGGGAGGGATGCCTGAGCGTGCCCGGCATGCGCGGGCTTGTGCCGCGTCATACCAGCATATGTTACCGTGGCTATGATCAATTCGGCAATGAACTTGAGCGCAGCGCCGCCGGCTTTCACGCACGGGTTGTCCAGCACGAAGTGGATCACCTGGACGGCATTCTTTATCCACGGCGTATCCGTGACGTGAGTAAATTCGGTTTTGAAGAAGAATTGTTTCCCGAAGGTTTTAAGCGAGGCGCGGCTGTTACGGAAGAAAAAGAACTCTAAACGAGCTTAGTTGCCGGTCACAAGTCGCAGGTCGAAAAACAAACCCGATAGGGCGACATGTGACCTGCGACTTGCGACGCTAGGTCTGCGGCGCCAGCCGCCCCAGCAGGTCTTCCACAAAACCCAGTCTCTCGTCAATGTCCGACAGGTCGGCCTTGAAACGCAGGCGTTCCTGGCCATCCAGTTTGTACACCCCCGAGTGGCGCTGAATCAGCTCGATGAGATTCTGCATATTCAGCGTCGGGCGGTCGCCGAACAGCAGCCGCCCGCCGGCGGTCCCCGCTTCGACTTTGCGCATCCCGAGGGGCTGGGCGAGGAGTTTGAGGTGAGTGATGCGAAACAGCATCTTGGCGGCATCCGGGAGCAGCCCGAAGCGGTCGATCATCTCCACCTGCAAATCCCTTAACGCATCATCGGAGGGTGCCGACGCAATGCGCTTGTACATGACCAGCCGCGTGTGAATATCCGGCAGATAGTCTTCGGGAATCAGGGCAGGCGTGTTCATGTCCACTTCGGTGCCCAACTCCAGCGGCTTGTCCAGATCCGGCTGGCGTCCCGACTTCAGTGCCTGCACCGCGCGCTCGAGCAGTTCCATATACAGGGTAAATCCGACTTCGTGCATATGCCCGCTTTGTTCGTCCCCCAGCAGCTCCCCGGCGCCGCGGATCTCCAGGTCATGAGTGGCGAGCATAAAGCCTGAACCGAGTTCCTCCAGAGACTCGATGGCCTCCAGGCGTTTGATGGCATCCGGTGTCATGACACCGTGCGGCGGGATGACCAAAAAGGCGTAGGCCTGGTGATGGGAGCGCCCGACGCGGCCGCGCAGCTGATACAACTGGGCCAGTCCGAATTTGTCGGCGCGATTGATGATGATGGTATTGGCATTGGGGACGTCAATACCCGATTCGATGATGGTGGAGCAGATCAGTATATTGAAGCGCTGGTGATAAAAATCCAGCATGACGTGTTCCAAATCCCGCTCGCGCATCTGGCCGTGGGCGATACGCACCTGTGCCTCCGGCACCAGGTCCTGTAGTTCCTTAGCCTTCTTGTCAATGGTCTTTACTTCGTTGTGCAGGAAATACACCTGACCGCCGCGCTTGAGCTCGCGCAGGCACGCCTCGCGGATGATCGAGCTGTCCCACTCGCGGATAAAGGTCTTCACCGCCAGTCGATGCAGGGGCGGGGTGGCGATGATGGACAGGTCGCGCATGCCGGACAGGGCCATGTTCAAGGTCCGCGGTATGGGCGTTGCGGTCAAGGTCAGTACATCCACCTCGGAGCGCAGCGCCTTTAAACGCTCCTTTTGTCGAACGCCGAAGCGGTGTTCCTCGTCGAGGATCATCAAACCCAGGTTCTTGAACTTCACGGCACCCTGCAGCAGTTTGTGGGTGCCGATAACGATGTCCACCGTCCCCCTCTCGATACCGCGCAGTATCTCTTCCTCGTGTTTCTTGGTCTGAAACCGCGACATCAATTCAATGCGCACCGGCCAATCGGCGAATCGATCCCGGAAATTCTGGTAATGCTGCTGGGCCAACAGCGTGGTGGGAACCAGCACCGCCACCTGCTTGTGACTCTGCACGGCGATGAACGCCGCGCGCATGGCAACCTCGGTCTTGCCGAACCCAACGTCCCCGCAGACCAGCCGATCCATGGGCTTATCGCTTTCCATATCCGCCAGGGTCTGGCGAATGGCCTCTTCCTGGTCGGGTGTCTCTTCGAAGGGGAACGCGGTGCAGAAGCTGTTGTACTGGGCGTCGGGGCCATGGAACGCATGGCCTTTGCGCGCCGCACGCCGGGCGTAGACATCAAGCAGTTCCACCGCCACATCACGGGCACGCTGGGCGGCGCGCTGGCGTGCCTTGAGCCACTGACCGCTGCCCAGCTTATGCAGGGGCGCATCCTCCGCCGCGGCGCCGGTATAGCGGTTGATGAGGTGCAGGGAAGAGACCGGGACGTAGAGCTTGTCACCGCCGGCGTAGCTCAGGGCCAGAAACTCAGTCTGCACACCCCCAACAGCCAGAGTCTGCAGGCCGAGATACCGCCCCACACCATGATCGATGTGCACCACCGGCGCACCGATGCTCAGATCGGTGAGATCACGAATAACGGCCTCACTGTCCCGCGTGGTACGCCTGCGCCGGCGGCTCTGGGCGGCGCGCTCACCGAACAGCTGGGGTTCTGTGACCACCGCAACAGGCGGGGATTCAATGACCAGGCCGTGTTCCAGGTCTCCGACGGCGATCGCCAGAGGCATATCACCAGTCAAAAACTCCCGCCAGCCCGAGACTTCGACCGGGTGGATCTCGGCGCCGTGAAGCAGTTCCTTGATGAACTCGCGCCGGCCGGGAGACTCAGCGGCGACCAGCACGCGGCCGTTGAAGTGCTGCATAAACTCCCGGATCGCTGCCGAGGGCAGCTGATGCCGGGCATCCGCCTTCAGCACCGGCGGGGCGGCGGTGGAAAAATTAATAGCGCCGCTCGCCGCATCCTCACCGGGCGCTGCTTCCGCGTGCTGCAGTTTGACGCCGGGGAAGGTCTCCACGGCGGTGAAAAACTCTTTTTCGCCCAGATAAAGCCGCTGTGGCGCAAGCAGCGGGCGCTCCGGGTCTACGCGACGTTGTTCGTAGCGTTCATGAACCTGCGCCAGGAATCCCCGTGCCGCTTCCTCCACGCCTTCGGTGATCATGAACAGACCCCCGGCGGGCAGATAATCAAACAGGGTCGCCGTATCATCGAAGAACAGCGGCAGGTAATACTCGATGCCGGCGGGGGGGATGCCCTGACTGACGTCGCGGTAGATGAGGCTGCGGTGGGGGTCGCCTTCGAACACATCGCGATAGGCCTGGCGGAAGTGCCTGATGCTGTCCTCCGTCATGGGAAACTCCCGCGCCGGAAGCAGTTCCACCGCGTCCATGGGATTTACGGAGCGCTGGGTTTCCGGGTCGAAGGTGCGGATACTCTCGATTTCCTGATCCATCAGATCAATGCGGAACGGCAGTTCGCTGCCCATGGGAAACAGATCCAAAAGCGAGCCGCGCACGGCAAACTCCCCATGCTCACTGACGTGAGACATGCAGCGGTAGCCTGCGGCCTCCAGTCGCCGGCGCATGGATTCCAGGTCCAACGGCTGGCCGGTGCGGAGTATCAGACTGTAGGCATGGAGGTAGCTGCGCGGCGGCAGGCGCTGGAGAAAGGTGGTCACCGGGACCACCAGAATACCGCGCCGGCGGTCCGGCAGGTAATAAAGGGTGCGCAGCCGCTGGGAGATGATGTCCTGATGAGGCGAGAATACGTCGTAGGGCAGGGTTTCCCAGTCGGGAAAACCATCCACCGGCAGGGTCTCCCGTGAAGTGTAGAACGAAATCTCATGGACAATGCGCTCGGCGGCTGCGGTGTCCGGTGTGACAACGATGACCGGTCCGTCATGACGCTGGGCGGCCGCGCCCACCACTACGCCGTAGCTGCTGCCGTATAACCGTGCCCAGTGGTGGACGTGGCGCGGCGCGGCGGGGAGGGGGGGCTCGAAAGGGGATTGATACACCCCTCGGCCTTCGCTGGGATCCTTAACGGCTAAAGTCATGTATGAAAATCAGGGCTGCCAGGTCACGGCTTGTTGATCGATGTATGGTCGCATGGGTGGAATGTGAGATCACCAGGCTTGAGCTGGGACGCGTTCACATCCTTTTCAGCAGGACATAGGCCGCTCCGGTCCCGCCGTCAACGGCGCGGGCGGAGCAAAAGGCCAGCACGTCATCACGCTGCTGCAGCCAATAGTTGACCTTGTTTTTCAGCACCGGCCGTCCCTGGGCGGAGCCGAGGCCCTTGCCATGGATGATCCGCACACAGCGAGCCCCGGAAAACCGGCACCGTCGTAAAAAGGCGTTCAATGCCTGACGGGCGACGAGCGTGGTCATCCCATGCATATCCAGTTCCGCATCCACGCTGAACTGGCCTCTGCGCAGCTTGCGCAGCACCCCGTGCTGTATGCCCGGGCGGGTAAACAGTAGTTCATCGCCGCATTCCAGGTCAGCGGGGTCGATGACATCCGACAGCATATCCTCCACCACTTGGCGCTCATCGCGATGGCGCTGCTTGGGCACCGGCGGCACCCGCTTACGCGGTGGTTGTACCCGGTCCTGACGCAGCGGCGAGACCTTTCCCACGGCCTGGCGGAACAGCTCGATATCGTCCTCGCCGATTTTGAATTTATTCGCCACGTTATTTACCCGAAATACTCATGCCTGGAGGGATATTAAGTGGATTTTTCAGCCCTGGCCACACATACCCGGCGATTGGCCGCAAAGCGGTGATAAGTCATCAATTTGCCTCATTGTATTGACCGATGATCGTGGCCTAAGTACTATACCCGCGCGTTCGACTGACATGTTCCCCGGTAGCTCAGTCGGTAGAGCAGGTGACTGTTAATCACTTGGTCGGTGGTTCGAGTCCGCCCCGGGGAGCCATTTCTAACCTTTTCGTTGGCGTCATCACCGCAGCGGGAGGCTGCGGACGGGCACCACCCCTGGGTGCCCGCAGGCCTGTCCCGGCAGATTCACACTTCCCCTCCATTAAGGACCTGCCCGCTCGCCACAAGTTCGCCGCCGTTCTTCAGCATATATTTAAATATTATACCTATTTATTTGAATTACATAAACATTTTATCTCGAACCTTTTCGAGTTCGAAGTGTGCTCAAACGCCGAAGAGGCCTCTGATGACGCTTTTTGGCACAGAATTCGCAGTTTAATCCAATCGGCATCAGGTTTCGGTTGAACGAGAAGGCTGTGGATAAACAACGTATAGGGTTGGTTCTTTCCGGGGGAGGCGCGCGTGCGGCCTATCAGGTGGGAGTGCTCACCGCCATCAATCGCATCCTGCCGAGAAATGCCGTCAACCCCTTCGATATCATCACCGGCAGTTCGGCCGGGGCCATCAACGCCGCCGCCATCGCCGCCTCGGCATCGCAGTTTCGCGACGGGATCAAGACCCTTGCCTACATCTGGTCCAATTTCACCGTGGATCAGGTATTCCGCGTCGATTTGCCCGGCATCACATGGAACAGCCTGCGCTGGGGCATGGCCCTGTTTCTCGGCGGCGTAGGAAAATACAATCCCAACGCACTGCTCGACCGCGCCCCGCTGCGAAAGCTGCTGACCCAGCATCTGAACACCGATGACATCCAACGTTCCATCGATGCGGGGGCGCTTCACGCCCTTGGGGTAACACTCTCCAGCTATGCCACCGGACAGTCCATCACCTTTTTCCAGGGCGCGGAGGGGTTACCCGTGTGGCAGCGCGCCAGACGCCGCGGCAAACCGGCCAATATCACCATCGATCACCTGATGGCCTCATCCGCTATCCCATTTATATTCGAGGCGCAGCGGATTCACGGCGAATATTACGGCGACGGCACCATGCGACAGATCGCCCCGGTCAGCCCGGCCCTGCACCTGGGTGCGGACCGCCTGTTTGTCATCGGCACGCAAAACTATTCGAACAAGGCCGTCATAAATAATCCAGCGGATGGATATCCATCCATCGCTCAAATCGCAGGACACATCTTGAACAGCATTTTCCTCGACAGTCTCGAAGTCGATATCGAACGCCTGCAGCGAATCAATAAGACGCTTTCTCTCATACAGGATCAACATCGCGATGACAACGGCGTCAGACTTCGCCCCGTGAACATATTGCATATATCACCCAGTGAAAATCTTGATGAGATCGCCGACCGCCATGCGCATCATCTGCCGCCGGCATTGAAATTCCTGCTGCGCGGTATTGGTGCGTACGGACGCAAGGGGTCCAGTCTGATGAGCTATTTATTATTCGAAAAGCCGTTTTGCCGGGAGTTGATTAAACTCGGATACTCCGATACAGTTCGGAGGAAGGATGAGGTGCTTGAGTTTGTTGCCAGCGCACAATAAGAATACGCGCATCCCCATGTCGCACCACGTCTTGCGGATATTATCGGCATGGGTCTCAAGCACGCAGATCGTCATGGATATGTAAAAATCAAGGAATATGACATGGATCTGTTCCTCGCCAGACAACCCATCTTTAACCGCCAACAAAACGTAATCGCCTACGAACTGTTGTTTCGCTCATCCTCCGGCGGACCGGTACCCGATTCCGAATATGAACAGGCCGCCCTGAACGTAATCAGGGATATATTTTTCGTTTTCGGCCTCGAACATCTGACTACAGGGAAAAAGGCCTTTATCAATGTCTCCCGCCGCGCGCTGATTGAGGAAAAAGTCACCATCTTTCCGCCCGAGCAGACGGTGATTGAGATTCTCGAGACGATAGAGCCCGACGCGGAAGTGATCACAGCGTGCACCAATCTGAAACGTGCCGGCTACAAGCTCGCCCTCGATGACTTTGTCTATCGTGAGGAACTGGAACCACTGATCGAACTGGCGGACTACATCAAAATTGATTTCAAGCAGACCCTGGGCGAAGACCGCAAAATTCTGCTGGACAGATTCGCCGGCAAGAACATCGAACTCATCGCGGAAAAGGTCGAAACCCACAGTGAGTTCAATGAGGCCTATGCCTATGGTTACCCCTATTTCCAGGGTTATTTCATCTGCGAACCTGAACTCATCGCCGGAAAGGATATCCCCGGCTTCAAGGTCAATTACCTGCGTTTTCTTCGCGAACTCAACCAGCCCTCGCTTGATATGGACAAGCTGGAACAGATCATCAAGCAGGATGTCTCCCTGTCATACAAGTTGTTGCGTTATCTGAATTCCGCCTGGTTCGGCTGGCGCACCGAGGTGACGTCTATCAAAGCGGCGCTGGTCAGGCTCGGCGAAAAGCCGACAAAGAAATGGGCCTCCATGGTGGCATACACCAACCTGGCGGAAGACAAGCCGTCCGAGCTTCTCCTTACCTCGCTGATACGTGCCAGGCTCTGCGAACTCATCGGTCCGGAAGCCGGTCTCACGGGCAATGACCTGGATCTGTTTCTGATGGGCATGTTCTCGCTCATCGATGCGCTGGTGGATCGTCCCCTGGCCGACGTCCTTGAAGAGGTGTCCGTCTCGGATGAGGTCAGGAATGCCCTGTTGGGTAAGCCGTCGCAGCTCAATAGCATTTACAATCTGGTGCTCGCCTACGAACGCGGCGAGTGGGAGCAGGTACTGACCATATCCAGTGAATTCTCCATTGACCGGTCGCGCATCCTGGAGTGTTACACACAGGCCGTCGAGTGGGCGGACCAGATTTTCCGCATGTAACGCGGGTAGTTCAACATTGCAGTGGTTGGCCGTTGGACCTGGTCCTGGAAAGCCGCGGCCGGCCCGTTTTGGAAATGATAATCGCCCGACCGTGGCCGGCGCCGCGGTCGTCGCAAAAGGTGAATGTTCCATTAACTCCGGTCATGCCGGTGGATTTGAACGTCACATAACGGCTGGAACCGAAGCCGGCATAATGTACCATCAGCCCCGGGGGCAGTTCCCGCTGAACGCGCAGCACCCGTTCGTTTGCATCGCGGTCCTCATCATGATCTTTATCCACGAACAGGATCCATCCCTTGTCCCACTGACCCGCGGTGTCGCAATGGCGCTGATCCGCGCTGGCGCATAGCACGACCTGGCGATTGCGCATGATCGACTCGCTACGTCCGAGACTCAAGTGGGTCACCAGGCCGTTGATCTGAGTGGTCATGCGGTGATCCAGCAGCAGACCACGCATGGACGGTACGGCTAGCGTCGCAAAGATCGCCGCCACCGCCAGGGTGATCATCAGTTCTATGAGTGTGAAACCGGCCCGGGGCTTTCGCCCCGGATGTTGCGGGTTTCGGGTCGCGGGTTTCGAGTTGGGGAATGGCACTGCCGTGCCATCCACCTGGATTGCATGAACGTCCATGTCATTGCCCCCGTCCTTGGTTGCAAAAAGACTGAAAAGCGTTTCGGGTCTCGGGTTGCGAGTCCCGCGTTAATCAAAAACCTCAGCTGTCACCCTTCGTCATTCCAGCGCCTCGCGTATCCGTGCAGTGGCCTTTTCCAGATCGTCCATGTGGGTAGCATAGGACAGACGCATGTAGCCAGGCATGCCGAAGGCCGAGCCAGGGACGAGTGCCACGCCGGCCTTCTCCAGGAGGTACTCGGCCAACTCCACGTCATCATCGATAAAGTCCAGAAATTCGATCACCTTGTGCATGGCCGGAAAGCTGTAGAACGTGCCCTGGGATGGCACACACTCTACCCCCGGAATGCCGTTGAGGGCCTGCACCACGAAGTCATGGCGCTGCTTGAAGACTTCGCACATCTCCTTGACGCATGACTGATCACCCTCCAGGGCGGCGCGGGCAGCTGCCTGGGAGATGGATGCCGGATTGGAGGTGCTCTGGGACTGGACCTTGGCCATGGCCGAGATCAATGGTTGGGGTCCGCCGGCATAGCCGATGCGCCAGCCGGTCATGGCATAGGCCTTGGACACACCGTTTATTACAACGGTCTGACCGTACAGGTCCGGGCACACATTGAGGATGTTGCAGAACGGCTCCGGCGTCCACAGGATATGCTCGTAGATATCGTCCGACGCCACGATCACATGGGGATGGCTTAACAACACCTCGCCCAGGGCGCGCAGTTCCGCGGCGCTGTATACCGCGCCGGTGGGGTTGCTGGGGCTGTTCAGCACCACCAGACGGGTGCGGCTGGTAATGGCGTCGCTGAGCTGATCCGGGGTGATCTTGAACGCCTGGTCATGACCGGCTGTCACCACCACCGGGACGCCCTCGGCCAACAGCACAATGTCCAGGTACGACACCCAATAAGGGGCGGGGATGATGACCTCGTCGCCGGGATTGATCAGCGCCTGGACGAGGTTGTAAAAGCTCTGTTTGGCCCCCACTGATACGAGAATCTGCTGCGGCGTATAGTCAAGGCCGTTTTCCCGGGTGAACTTGTCGATGACGGCCTGCTTCAGCTCGGGCGTCCCGCCCACCGGCGTATATTTGGTAAACCCGCTGGTTATGGCGGCGACGGCGGCGTCCTTGATGAACTGCGGCGTGTCGAAGTCGGGTTCGCCGGCCCCCAGACTGATGATATCCTTACCCTGCGCCTGAAGCTCGGCGGCCCGTGCGGTGACGACCAGTGTAGGGGAGGCCTTGATGGTTTGAACCCGCTGAGAAAGAGGAATGTCCGGCATGGTGTTTATTGTTGAGCCCTGATGTGTGGTAAAAAACGTCTTGCTAATCCCTGATGATCCTGGTGATAAATACGCGTCCCGCGCCTTGCCCGCGGTGCGCAATGATACTTTAATCGCATCTTAAACCAGAATCCCGTGACTAAACAATTCAAGCTCAAGTCCTGCTTCAAACCCGCCGGTGATCAGCCGGCGGCCATCCGTACCCTGGTGGAGGGGATTGCCAACGGCGAGGCGGGACTGACGCTGCTCGGCGTCACCGGTTCCGGCAAGACGTTTACCGTCGCCAACGTCATCCAGACCGTCCAACGCCCCACCCTGATATTGGCCCCCAACAAGACACTGGCGGCGCAGCTCTACGGCGAGATGCGCGAGTTCTTCCCCAACAACGCGGTGGAGTACTTCGTCTCCTATTACGACTACTACCAGCCCGAGGCCTACGTCCCAACCACGGATACCTATATCGAGAAAGACGCCTCCATCAACGATCATATCGAACAGATGCGTCTGTCGGCCACCAAGGCGGTGCTGGAACGCAACGACACCATCATCGTCGCCACCGTATCGGCGATCTACGGCCTCGGCGATCCCCAGTCCTATCTGACCATGGTGCTGCACCTCAAGCGCGGCGATCGCACCGACCAGCGCGCCATACTGCGGCGCCTGGCCGAGCTGCAGTACACCCGTAACGACGTGGAGCTGACCCGCGCCACCTACCGGGTGCGCGGCGACGTCATCGACATCCACCCGGCGGAGTCGGAGAGCGAGGCGGTACGGGTGGAGCTTTTTGACGACGAGATCGAGGCCCTGTCGTGGTTCGACCCCCTCACCGGGGAGATCCGGCGCCGCGTGCCACGCCTGACCGTCTACCCCAAGAGCCACTATGTCACCCCGCGTCAGACCATCCTCGACACCATTGAGCACATCAAGGTGGAGCTGCGCCAGCGCCTGGAGGAGCTGCGCTCGGTCAATAAGCTGGTGGAAGCCCAGCGTCTGGAGACCCGTGCCCTGCTGGACCTGGAGATGATGCAGGAGCTGGGCTACTGCTCGGGCATCGAGAACTACTCCCGCTACCTGTCGGGGCGCGGCGCCGGCGAGCCGCCGCCGACGCTGTTCGACTACCTGCCGGACAACGCCCTGCTGGTAGTGGACGAGAGCCACGTCACCATCCCCCAGCTGGGTGCCATGTACCGCGGCGACCGCTCGCGCAAGGAGACCCTGGTGGAGTACGGTTTCCGGCTGCCCTCGGCCCTGGACAACCGGCCGCTGCGCTTCGACGAGTTCGAGCGCCTCGCCCCTCAGACCATCTATGTCTCGGCCACCCCCGGCCCCTATGAGCACGAACACTCGGGTCAGATTATCGATCAGGTAGTGCGGCCCACCGGGCTGGTGGATCCGCAAGTACAGGTACGCCCCGCCGTCACCCAGGTGGATGACCTGCTGTCGGAAATCCGCGTACGCGTGAAGGCCGGCGAGCGGGTGCTGGTCACCACGTTGACCAAACGCATGTCCGAGGACCTCACCGACTACCTCAATGACAACGGTGTGCGGGTGCGCTACCTGCACTCCGATATCGAGACGGTGGAACGGGTGGAGATCATCCGTGATCTGCGCCTGGGTGTATTCGACGTACTGGTGGGCATCAACCTGCTGCGCGAGGGTCTGGATATCCCGGAGGTGTCCCTGGTGGCGATACTGGACGCTGACAAGGAAGGGTTCCTGCGCTCGGAGCGCTCACTTATCCAGACCATCGGCCGCGCGGCGCGCAACCTCCATGGAAGCGCCATTCTCTATGCCGACAACATCACCGGCTCCATGCGGCGGGCCATGGACGAGACCGAACGCCGCCGCAACAAGCAGCAGGCCTATAACGAGGCCCACGGCATAACACCACGGGGCATCCAAAAGGCCGTTGGCGACATCATGGAGGGCGCCTACAGCGGCGCGGCGAGATCAGCCAAGTCCTATGCCAAAGTTGCCGAGCAAGTCATTGAGTACGCCTCACTGCCGCCCGAGAAGCTGATGAAGAAGGTCAAACAGCTGGAACAGCAGATGTACCGCCATGCCCAGAATCTGGAGTTCGAGGAGGCCGCGCGCCTGCGCGACGAGATCCGCCGTATTCAGGAATTCGGACTGGGCCTGCCGGAGACCGGCTAGGCGCGGGGCTTCGCCCCGCGTGTTTCGCGTTCAACAAACTGCAGTCTATGGCCGTTATATTAACCCGGAGCGCGAAACCCGAAACCCGCAACTGCCTTGTGCAAACAAGGCCGTATCGAGTATCTTAATGATAATAGGCGCGTAGCTCAGTGGTAGAGCACTACCTTGACATGGTAGTGGTCGGTGGTTCGATCCCACTCGCGCCTACCAAATTCATGAGCACTGTCACCCATGCAGTGCTTTTTTTTGAAGGCATCCGAAGTCTGTCGATAGTGAGTAGTGAATCGTACTTAACAACCCGCCGCGTCTTACCGCGCGGGGATCAACTCGATACTCTGAACCCGGAACACGAAACCCAAGCCCGCTAGGGCGCCGCCCCCATGCCTGTCATCACTCTTCCAGACAACAGCAGCCGCCAATACGACCACCCGGTCAGTATTGTCGATATCGCCGCGTCCATCGGACCAGGTCTGGCCAAGGCCGCCATCGCCGGAGTAGTGGACGGCAGGACCGTGGATACGTCTTTCGTGGTGGACCACGATGTCCCGGTGAGAATACTCACCGACCGCGATCCGGAGGGTCTGGATATCATCCGTCACTCCACCGCCCACCTGCTGGCCCACGCGGTGAAGGAACTGTTCCCCGATGCCCAGGTGACCATCGGCCCGGTGATCGAAGACGGCTTTTATTACGACTTCGCCTTCAAACGCGGCTTTACCCCGGATGACCTGGCCGCCATCGAAAAGCGCATGGAGGAGCTAGCCGCCCGGGACCTGCCGGTGACGCGCCAGGTGATGGCGCGGGACCAGGCCGTGGAATTTTTCCGCGACATGGGCGAGGAGTACAAGGCCAAAATCATCGAGGACATCCCCAAGGGGGAGCAGATCTCCCTCTACCGGCAGGGCGAGTTCATCGACCTGTGCCGCGGCCCCCACGTGCCCAGCACCGGGCGCCTCAAGGCGTTCAAGCTCACCAAGCTGGCCGGCGCCTACTGGCGCGGCGACTCGCGCAACGAGATGCTGCAGCGCATCTACGGCACCGCCTGGTCCGACAAAAAGGCCCTCAAGGCCTACCTGCACCGCCTGGAAGAGGCCGAAAAACGCGATCACCGCAAGATCGGCAAGCAGCTGGACCTGTTCCACACCCAGGAAGAGGCGCCGGGCATGGTGTTCTGGCACGACAAGGGCTGG
>CAYXAX010000027.1:0-21705 GCA_964463055.1 uncultured Gammaproteobacteria bacterium
TCTCCTCTGGTTTAGCCTTGGCACTATGTTGAGTTTTTTCGGTTGTTAATGTTATCGACATTTCTTGTATTTCAGGAACTGTGCCAAGCGCTTAGGCAGGTCAAAATATACACATAATCCTTTGAAAGTCATGAGTATTATTTTATCTATGAGAGATCGACGGACAGTGGCGCGAGATGACGAGTGCGCAGTTATCCGCACACACACTTAGCATATTGTGCAGCGGTTGCACAGGTGGACGACCGGCGTGCTCGAAACCGATGCGGAATGGTGGTCCCCCGCGCGATGGCCTGTAATTAATTAACCTCAATGGTCACCTCAAACAGTTCTTGTCAGTAGTATGGCCGGGTTTACTAATGATCCTGACTGAAGACTGATGTTAATAGAGTGAATCACTGTTCCAAGAGTATGGTTTTATGTGCTTCGAGAGGTTCATAGTCTTTGCACGGTCATCTATCGGTTCGCTGTGTATATTAAATCCTTAACCGGAATTTCTGTTTGAGGATGATCGTCCGGGACAGCGAATATTATAACGGTTAAGCTTTTCAATAAGTGTCCGGCGCGGCATTTTCAGTTCTTCCGCAGCCCGGCTCTGGTTCCAGTTCAATTCGCGTAGTTTGTCCTCGATGATCGAGGCCTCGAAGTTTTGTACCAAGTCCTTGAGGCTGTCCCCATTCGCCGCTGCGGCCGCGGACATTTTTGCCTTGGGTGGTGCGGGTGCATCGACCAGCAGGTTTGACGGCAGGTGGTCGGCGAGAACGCTGCCGCCGCTGTCACACAGCAGGACCGCCCGTTCGACGATATTGCTCAATTCACGGATATTGCCCGGGTAGCCGTAGTTCAACAGCAGTGTCAGGGCGGCGGGTGAGAAACCCGACAGGGTCTTTTCATAGTGGTCAGAGAATTTCTTCAGGAAGTGATTGAGCAGTGCCGGCAGGTCTTCGCGGCGCTCGCGCAGGGGCGGCAGGTCGATGGGGAATACGCACAGGCGGTAGAACAGGTCCTCGCGAAAATCGCCGTCGCGGATCTTGCCCTCCAGGTCCGCGTTGGTGGCGGCGATGAAGCGAACGTTCACGCGGCGGCTCTCCACGTGGCCCAGGGGACGCACCTCACCCTCCTGCAGCACGCGCAGCAGCTTGGCCTGCAGGGCGATGGGCATGTCACCGACCTCGTCCAGGAAAAGTGTGCCGCCGTTGGCCGCCTCGATAAGGCCTTTCTTGTCCATGTTGGCGCCGGAGAAGGCGCCCTTTTTGAAGCCGAACAGTTCACTCTCCAGCAGGGTCTCGGGCAGCGCCGCGCAGTTTTGGGCGACGAACGGCCCTTTGCGGCGCCGGCCGTTGGTGTGCACCACGGAGGCGAACAGCTCCTTGCCCGTGCCGGTCTCGCCGCGCAGCAGCACGGTGGCGTCCGAGTCCAGTACCTTTTCCATGAGGGTGAACACGCGCTTCATGGCGGCGCTGTCGCCGATGATGGCGTAGTTGCGCCTGTCGCTGACCTGTTGGCGCAGCTGCTTGTTTTCATCCTCCAGCGCGCGGTTGGTGTGATCCAGGATATCGATGAGTTGCTGGTTTTCATCGATGAGGCGGGTGTTGTCCACTACCACCGCCGCCATGGCGGCGAATGCCTGCACGACGCCTTCCATCTCCTTGGGAAAATTCCCTATTCGCCCCGAGCCAGGTTTGTGGTGATTGAACAGCTCCAGCACGCCGATGGTGAACTCCTTATGGCTGCGCAGGGGGACGGCGATGACCGAGCGGGTGCGGTAACCGGTGCGCTCGTCGTAGGCATAGATCTCGCTGCAGTGCAGACCGGTGTCATAGATGTCATCGATAGCCACCAGCTTGCCGGTGAAGGCGCAGTAGGCACCCAGGTGTTCGATGCTCTCGGTCTGGTCCATGGCGACGGAATCCTCGGTGGGTCCGGTGTCGTCGATGGCGTCGTTCTGCAGAACTTCCAGGCCCATGCGCCGCCCGGTGGGATCAAGGATGTAAATCCGCCCGGCCTCGGCGCAGGTCAGCTTGCGTGCCGATGACAGGATCATGTGCAGCAGTTTGTTTAAGTCGCGCTCGGTTGCGAACGCCGTGTTGAGGCGGATGAGCTCCTCTACGGAGGATATCGGATCGGTGTCCAGCAGTCCCGCCATGGTCGCTATATACTCAGCTGAAGTTCACCGTAAAGTCACCGTCGGCGCCGATACCCAGTTCCAGGGCGTTGAGCGGCGCCTGGGCACCCATGCGCTCCACGATATGCGTGGATAGACGCGGCAGCAGCGTTCCGCTGATGATGTGATCAATGTTGCGCGCGCCGGTCTCCACCTCGGTACAGCGCTTGGCGATCTGCTCCACCACTTGGGGCGAATAGCTGAAGGTCATGCGGTGAGAGTCGCGCAGGCGATTGCCGAGGCGGTTGAGTTTGATCTGCACGATGTCCCCCATGGCGTCGGAGGAAATGGGAAAGAACGGCACGATCTGCATGCGCGCCAGCAGTGCCGGGCGGAAGTGGGCGCTCAGCACCGGGCGGATGGCCTCCACCAGGGTATCGGGGTCCGGCCGTTCGTCGCCCGAGGCCATTTCCGTGATGATGTCCGAGGCCAGGTTGCTGGTGAGAAACATCACGGTATTTTTGAAGTCGATGACGCGGCCCTCGCCGTCGGACAGCGTGCCTTTGTCGAAGACCTGGTAGAACAGGTTCATGACGTCCAGGTCGGCCTTTTCCACCTCGTCCAGCAGTACCACGGAATAGGGCCGCTGGCGCACCGCTTCGGTCAGGACCCCGCCCTCGCCGTAGCCCACGTATCCGGGCGGCGAACCCACCAGGCGCGACAAGGTGTGTTTTTCCTGAAACTCGGACATGTTGATGGAGACCATGAAGCGCTCGCCGCCGAACAGCAGTTCCGCCACGCCGGTGGCGGTCTCGGTCTTGCCCACGCCGCTGGGTCCGACGAACAGGAACACGCCCATGGGGGCGTTGTTGTTCACCAGACCCGCCTTGGCCGCCTTGACGCCCTCGCTGACGGCGCGCACCACGTGGTCCTGGCCCTTGATGCGTTTGCCCAGTTCGTCTGAAAAGCCGAGGATCTTCTGCGCATCGTCGCTCACCATCTTGCCCAGGGGGATGCCGGTCCAGTCGGCGATAACGCGGCTTACGACGTGGGGTGTGACTTCGTAATGGATCAGCGGGTCGTGGCCCTGCACCTCGGCAAGGTCCTTCATTACCGTGTCCAGCTCGGCCTGCAGTTCCTTGGCGCTGGCCGCTTCCACCACTTCATCCGAGGCGGCTTCGCCTTCCTGCGTTCCCTGGCGCAGGCGGGCTAAACGCCGGCGCAGGTCCTGCAGTTTCACTACCAGGCCGCGCTCGCTTTCCCAGCGCTGAGTGTGGGTCTCAAGGTCGACACGAATGGCATCGATCTCATCGGAAAGCTCCTGTATGGTCTCGTCCTCGGGCCGGATGCCCGCCTCGATATCGCGGCGGATGGCGCCGAGGGTGCGTTCCAGTTCACGGATGCGCCGCTCGCCATCGTCAATGACGTCGGGTTTGGAACTAAGGGACAGTTTGACCCGCGTGCATGCCGTGTCCAGTACGTCCACCGCTTTGTCAGGGAGCTGGCGTCCGGAGATATAGCGCGCCGAGAGCTGTGCCGAGGCCTCCACCGCGTCGTCGCGTACGTATACCCCGTGGGCGCGCTCATAGGCGTCGCGCAGGCCGCGGATGATCTGCACCGCGTCTTGCGGGGACGGTTCTTCCAGTTTCACCAGTTGGAAGCGCCGCGCCAGGGCCGGGTCTTTTTCGAAGTATTTTTTGTATTCCGACCAGGTGGTGGCGGCGATGGTGCGCAGCTCACCGCGCGCCAGCGCGGGCTTGAGCAGATTGGCTGCGTCGCTGCCGCCCGCCTGACCGCCCGCGCCGATCAGGGTGTGGGCCTCGTCGATGAACAGGATAATGGGCTTGGGCGAGGCCTTGACCTCCTCGATGACGCCCTTGAGGCGGTTCTCGAATTCGCCTTTGACGCTGGCGCCGGCCTGCAGCAGGCCCATATCCAGACCCAGCAGGTCCACGTCTTGCAGTAATTCCGGGACATCCCCTTCGACGATCTTTACCGCCAATCCTTCCACCACCGCGGTCTTGCCGACCCCGGCCTCGCCCACGGCGATGGGGTTGTTCTTGCGGCGGCGGCCGAGGATGTCGATCATCTGGCGGATCTCGCGATCACGGCAGAATACCGGATCGATCTCCCCCGCGCGTGCCCGCGCGGTGAAGTTGATGGTGAACTTGGCCAGGGCCGTATCACCCCGCGGTTGGGCATCGCCGCCGGATGCGGCAGCGGGTGCGGGGCCGGTGTCTTCGCGGGAGCCCGCGGTGATGTCCGCCAGATCCTTGCGCAGTTCATCGACGGAGATATCACTGAGCAGCTCCAGGTCCAGGCCGGCGCCGTAGCGGGATGGATTGGTCAGCAGTGCCGCCAGCAGTGCACCGGAGCGAATCTGCTGGAGGCCCTGCTCCACGGAGGCGATCATCCAGGCGCTCTCCACCCACTCCAGGAACAGGGGTGAGAACACGGGTTTGCCCGCATTGCCCGTTTTGGCCCGCTCAACGGCGTGCTGAATCGCCTTTTCCACCCGCGCCGCGTCGATGCCGTAATGACGCAGGATGTACTGAAAGTCCCCGTCCGGGTCCTCTATCAGCTTGAGTAGCATGTGTTCCACGGCGATCTCATAATTTCCCCGTGAGATACACAGGCCGGCGGCGCCTTCGAGTGCGCCGGTGCAATAGCGGCTCAGCTTGGACAGCAGGGCCTTCAGGTCGACGTTGATCATGTTTGGAACTCCTCCGTTGCGGCGGCTTTACCGGCCCGTGGACGGTAAACGGCCTGCCGGCGCATTTTACATTGTCAGTTGATTGTCACTTTAATAATTTTGTGTGTTGTTGTTTTCCGCTGCGTGCCTCCCCAGCTTGAGCTACGCGGTTAAATGCCCGGACTGCAGTACGGAAAGCTGCTGCCTCCCGTGGTTGCCAAGCCAGCTGGACCAACCCAGCCGGCACGGACAGTCGCTGGAAAGTTCGAGGCGGGGGACTTGATCCGATAGGGTGACAAGTTCCACGTCGAATTCCAATAGCCCCGACATGACCAGGCTGATCAGCTCACGCAATGGCCGGAAGTGCTTGCCGGAGGGGAGAAAGGAAAAAAACTCATTTGCCTGAAGCGGGCCCAGGGTCAGGCGAAACTTGCTGCCCCTGTCCACACCGCGGCTGCCCAGGACGAGATCGCCTCCCAGGGACGTATTGGCCCTTCCCAATGCGTTGCGCTGGTATTTTGGAACTTCCACTTCCCTGGGTATGCATTGTGTGACTCGCACACTGACACCGCCGAAATAGTGGGACACGACACCGGTGAGCGCCGAGGCCGAGTGACTGCGCATGGACAGCAATCCCAGATAGGACAGCAGGCGGTCACCGTCAAGGCTGGTATCCTGGTCCAGGCGCAGGTGCCCCAGGCCGATCAGCGACATCAGCCAGCGCGAGTAGGCGTCCTTGCCGCCGGGTTGATACTGAATGTAGTAGCGGTACTTCTTCCACGAACGATAGAACAGCGACAGCAGGCGATGATGAAACAGATCGAGAAAATCACGGACGCCGCTGTCTTCATCGCTGTCCCATAGAAGCTCTTCGGCGTAGTGCGGCGGCAGCGGCGTCACCGAACCCGCCAGGCCCAGAAAATTGACCGTGACTTCAAAGTGGCGCGAACGCCCTTGATTCGTGTTGTCCGGGGACACCACGGAATGGACGTCGGCGCGCGGAAATCCCATGCTCGGGTTGACGCGCAGGCGTATGCCTTCGCGGTCGGCGGGACCGAGATAACCTACCGGAACCCGATCCTTGCCCGCCGATTCCAGCAGGGTAACCAGTCGCGCGAACGAAAACGCCGGGGCATTGGCCAGCAATTCGCTGATCAGACGAGAGGTTGTTGTCCCATCATCGCGGGCCATTGGTAGATTTCTCCATGTTGCACTCCGCGCACCTCGAGGCGGTGGAAGGAGTTGATATTGGCGGCCAGGGCCAGGAAGTGATTCAGGATCGAGGCAAACAGGTACATATCGCCCTCGCCTGCGAAGTGACTCTCACGCAGGGAAAGCACGGTATGCAGCCCGCGCAAGACCGAGCCCTTGTAAAAGGAATCGGCGGGTTCCACATGGACCCGTTCGATGGCGTCCATGCGCTGCTTGGAGGCGCGCTCCGCCTGACGGTCGAAGAATGCGCGAAAGTCGTAGGTGGACAGAATGGTGCGCAGTGAGTCGACGCTTGCCAGCGAGACATAGTTGATGGCCATGTTCGAGATCAGGCGCCAGTGCAGGCCCGGTTCCAGCGGCGGCGGGTATGACGGCGTGGCGTGGGTGATGTTCTCGAAGGTGGCGAAGTCCGGCGAGTTGCCTGTGGCGCGGCATAGCGCACCGGGCTGCAGGCGTTCCACCACGTGGCGGTTGGTGGCGGTGATCTCCAGAGAAATGATTTCGGTGGGCGGCAGACTCAGCGAGTCACGCCCGTTCACAAAGGCGATGTATGTTTCGACGCCCTGTCCGACGACGGCGGGTCGTATCCGCGTGCGATAGTAGATGGGGCCGTTGTCAGCCTCCTCCGGCGAACGCTCAAACGACTCGAAGGGCGTATACACATAGGCCTTGCCGGACCCGGGCGCGCGCCCAGACACGCGGTCTATGGAATAGAGTTGATAGTGATCCGGGGTTTTTGCGGACGGACGCACGCGATACTCGACTTTGTTTTGCTCCACGCGGATCGGGTCGGCATCCATGGTGAAGAGATTGACCACCGGGGTACAGAACAGGCGGATGTGTTCGCGGGTGACGCGCAGTTGTTCGTCAATCGGCCGGTCGAACTCGAATACCAGGCGGATGTTGTTGGACCACTGCGCGTTTCTGACGGGATGCAGGCCGTGCAGGTCAACGAAGTGAAATTTTTCGGCAAAGGCAAAGTACTCCTGCAGCAGCCGATACCCCGCGAAGGCGTTGGGTGGATACGGCAGCATGCCCTCCTCCTCGCTCATGCCGGCCGGCGTGACGGCCTCGGGACCGAGGATGAACGAGGTCCCCGTCTCGCCGTCGCGCAAGGCCGTGACTTGCACCCGCGTCAGGTGCCTTAGCAGCCACAGATAGAGTGTCTGACTGACATGCTGCTCGCGCTTGCCGTGCAGGTACAGGCGCAGTGTCGAGAAGTCGATCTGGTCGTTTTGCGCGCCGGGATGCAGCACCAGATTCAGGGTCAGCGTCGAACCGGACGCAGTGCGCTCCAGCTCGGCTGCTTCCAGCGTGAGGGGGTAGACATCCACGTCGGTGCAGGTGCGAAAACGGCAGCTTGTGCCATCTACCGGTGTGGAGTCCACCTCCGTGCCCTTGACGATGGTGTGCCTCTCAGAGATGGCATTGACGATGGGTTTGAACTCCACCACCGACATGGCGGGCAGCGGGCGCAGGTAATGGGGCCACAGCAATTGAATCAGATTGTGGGTGAGTTCGGGCAGCTCATCATCGAGCTTCTCGCGGATCCGCCCGCTGAGAAAGGCGAATCCCTCCAGCAGCCGTTCCACGTCGGGATCGCTGGCCCGTGCGGACAGAAACGGCGCCAGTTTGGGATTGGCCTGTGAGAACTCCTCCCCCAGTTCGCGCAGAAACGTCAGTTCATCCTGATAATACTTGTTGAAGGTCATGTCGCTAACGCCGTACCCGGATGAGTCCCGCGTCATCCAACACGGTCTCGAATCCTATTTTTATGCGCTCTTCGCCCATCTGCATATGCCCGG
The DNA here is from genome assembly GCA_964463055.1 of uncultured Gammaproteobacteria bacterium. Taxonomy (GTDB): domain Bacteria; phylum Pseudomonadota; class Gammaproteobacteria; order CAWJPQ01; family CAWJPQ01; genus CAWJPQ01. Next base: position 7,811 of record CAYXAX010000027.1, read on the forward strand.
AGATATCGAATCTGAGGGTCAACGGGTGATCGGCATCCGGGACATGCCGTACCTGGGTACCGCTCAGGCGCGGTTCGTAGCGGTCAATGGCCGTCTTGAGCTGTTTGCGAATCTCGGGGATGGCGCTTGGGAATTGCAGAAGCAGGTCGTTGAAGTCCGGAGAACCGTAGTCGGGGATCGCCGCGGAACTGCCCTGACGCGTATTGAGCATTTTCTGAAGGTGTAATAAGACAGACTCGACAAGCTCGGCTTCGCTGACTTCCCCCGGACGCGCAAACGACCCATCGCTTTCTCGAATGCGTGCGAGAAGCGGTTTCCCGTATGGCATAACACCCTCCCCCCATCGCGCTGATGGGGACTAGTGACCGCAGGATCGCCTGAGCGATCTGATTATTGGTGTCAGGACTTGTCCAGTTTGCCGACAAGCGACAACTGGAAGTCAGCACCCATGTATTTAAAGTGCGGCCGCACAAAAAGCTGAACCTTGTACCAGCCCGGCTCCCCCGCCACGTCTTCCACCACGACACGGGCTTCTTTGAAGGGACGACGACTGCGCACCTCGCCGGGCGGGTTGTCCTGGTTGGCGATGTACTGCCGCAGCCAGGTGTTGAGCTCACGCTCCAGATCGGAGCGTTCTTTCCAGGTCCCGAGATTCTCGCGCTGCAGTACCTTGAGGTAGTGCGCCAGGCGGCTGACCACGAACACATAGGGCAGCTGCTGACCCAGTTTATAGTTGAGTTCGGCGTCCTTGTCGCCGAAGGTCTTTGCCTTCTGCGCCGACTGCGCGGAGAAAAACGCCGCGTTGTCGCTGTCCTTGCGCATGGTCAACCCAATCAGCCCCTGCTCGGCCAGCTCGAACTCGCGGCGGTCGGAGACCAGTACCTCTGTGGGAATCTTGGTCTCGATCTGGCCCATGGACTCGAATTGGTGCAGCGGCAGGTTGTCCACCGCGCCGCCGCCCTTGGGGCCGATGATGTTCGGGCACCAGCGGTATTTGGCAAAGCTCTCGGTCAGGCGCGTGGCGAAGGCGAATGCCGTATTGCCCCACAGGTAATTCTCGTGGGAGCCGGTGACATTCTCCTCATAGTCAAATGCCTTCACCGGCTTGGAATTCTTGCCGTAGGGCTCGCGCAGCAGGAAGCGCGGCATGGTCAGGCCGATATAGCGTGCGTCCTCGGTCTCGCGGAAGCCGCGCCACTTGGCATACTGGGGGCCTTCGAAGATGGCGTCCAGGTCCTTGAGATTGGGCAGACCCTCGAAGTCGTTGAGGCCGAAGAACTGCGGGCCGGCCGCGGAGATGAACGGGGCATGGGCCATGGCGGAGACGCTGGCTACGTAGCGCAGCAGCTGGATGTCCTGGCCGCCGGGGCCGAAGTCGTAGTTGCCGATGATGGCGCCGTAGGGCTTGCCGCCGAACTGGCCGTACTCGGCTGTGTAGACGTGTTTATACAGACCGGACTTGGTGACATCCATGGCCTCCTCGAAGTCCTCGAGAAGCTTGTCCTTGGACACGTTCATCAGGGAGATGCGGATGTTCTGGCGGAAATCGGTGCGGTCCACCAGCATGTGCAGGCCGCGCCAGGCGGATTCGACCTTCTGGAAGGCGGGTTGGTGCATGATCTCATCCACCTGCATGCTGAGCTTTTTGTCCAGCTCCGAGAGCATGTCGTCAACCACGTTGCGGTTGACCTTTTCCTCCCGCCGGGTGGGCCTCAGCAGTTCACCGATGAGCGCCTCGACGCCGCGCTTGGCGACGCCGTATCCTTCGTCGGCGGGCTTCATCTTGGTCTGAGACATGATCTGGTCGAGAAGCGACCCTTCGGTCACCTCTTCAGCCGCGCCCTGGGCTTGATTGGTCTTTTCTGCATCGGCCATGGCTCAGCTTCCTCCTGTCAATACATGTAGTGATGGATGCATCTAGTTGCCGCCCTTGTCTTCCAGGCCCAGCTCTTTCATGAGCTTGGATCGGTTGTCATCGTCGGACAGGAGCGATTGCATTGTCTTGCGGAACGCGGGCACATTGCCCAGCGGGCCCTTGAGCGCCACCAGTGCCTCGCGCAGCTCCAGCAGCTTGTTCAGTTCCGGGACCTGGCGTACGATGTTTTCGGGGTGGAAGTCATTGATGGATTCAAACTTGAGATTGACGGCCATTTCCGCGCCCTCCTCGCCGGCGATGCGGTCGGGCACGGTGAACGACACCCCGATGTTCTGTTTGGCGAGAACATCGTTGAAATTGCTTTTGTCGATATTGATGGGGTTGCTTTCTTCAAGCGGCACGTCCGAGGGCTTGCCGGTGAAGTCGCCCAGGACCATCAGGCGCAGCGGCAATTCCATTTCTTCCTGGGCGTCGCCGGTTGCGGGTTTATAGACGATATTGATGCGCTCCCGTGGAGCGACGGAAACGTCTTTTGCCATGGATAGTCCTCCGGTCAGTACAGAAGAAAATGAAGTAACTTATTAAGTGCGGGTCATTTTTTTTGCAGATCTAGCGCACTTGATGGATCAAGTCGATATAGCCGCGCACGCGCACGTTCCACGCGGTCGGCCAAGCCCGCCAAGCGGCTTTTGGTACCCTCATTGGATTTATCATTGCACATAAGTATAAGGCGGGCAACAGAAACACTCAGGCCCGGCTCCCACTCTTCCAGGGAAAAGCGCTCGATCTGGCGGTCCAGGTGGTCGAGCTGCGGCAGTGCCAATTCCACCAGCCCGGATTCGAAACAGAAGCGGGCCTGTGTCAGGTCCCATAAAAAGCGTTCCCGCTCGTTGGGCGCCGTGACCCGGCCGGTCTGGAACAATGCCAGGGCCTCCTTTAATTTCTTTTTCACTTTCAATTGCTTGGCTTGTTGAAATATTTCCGTCCAGGGTTCGTTGACCGTTTCCGTGTGCGCCGCGGCCGGGGTGTCGGCGCTGTTGCCGCCGCCGATGGACTTAATCTCACTCTCGATCCATGCACGGGTGGCATCATCGGCAAACGGCGTGCCGCCCTGAAAGCGCAGCTCCAGCAGCCCGGGCAGCCGCCCCACAAACTCGGCCAGGACCGACACCACGGCGGAGCGTGCCGCGCCGTATTCGTCACCCAGTTGCTGCAGGGCGGCGGCGGTATAGCGGTGCACGTCGAGCCAGAACGGCGCCCGCGTTAACATCTCCTCGGACTCGTTGATCAGTTTGGCGTACTCCCCCGCGTCGAGCAGGGATTCGAAGGCCAACTGTTTTTCATTGGCGGTGGCCGGCAATTGGGTCTCGCCGTTGTTGTTCGGCGGCAGGCGGTCGATGACTATCCAGGTGGAGAAGCGCAGCATGCGATAGGGCGCGGGGTCGGAGAGTTTCTGCTGGCGCAAATAACCGCTCAGCGTCTTGATGGCGGCCTGGCACCCCCGGGTCACCTTTTGCGCCTCTTCCTTACTGGTCACCGCAACCGTGCCGAGATCCGCCGGCGCCGAGGATGCGCCGCCCGCTGCCGGGGCACTTTGCGTGGGTTTGCTCTGTTGTGCGGTTTCCTTCTGCTGTAAGTCCCGCTGGAACTCCTTTAAGGGGCGGTACAGGTCCATGAGGCTGTAATCCTGGCCCTGCATGAGTTCGCCCAGTTTTGCATCGATCTCGCCCACTAACTGGAATGCGCTTGTGACCGCCTCCCGGTCACCGCCGCCCGGCGGTGACTTGGCCAGCGCGCCGCCCATTTTCTCAGCCAGCCAGGAAACCGCGCCCGCCCGGGCGCGCAGGCGACGCAGTTCGGGATACATCCCATCCCAGAAGTGGGTGATCATGTCGCGCAGGATAATCAGTCCCGTGTTCAACCCTGTATAGCCGTGCTTCTCGAACAGCCCGAGACACAAGTAGCAGGCGACGGTCAGATCCTTGGATTTCTCGCCCAGTATGGCGGTACCGGTGTTGATAACGACGTCCCATGCCACCTGCTCCTGATGGACCGAGTGAAGCTTGTTGACTTCAGTCTCTATGTTCTCGAATTCAGGTTCGTAGCGGATGGATGCGCCGGTGGGATTATCGCCTGGGACAGGTGTGGCGCCGAGGCCCGCGAGGCCTTGCTGTGATTCCGTCATGGAATAGTGATTATGTATGTTTGTGATTTCACGGGGACAGGGGATTTCCGAATTGTAATGTCACTTGTGCGATCGCTGGTTGCCACCCCGGTCCCCGCGTTCCTCCCCGAGCGCGCACAAACCGCACCCGCCCACGGCGTATCCCGCCCGAGGCCTTCACCGATCCGGCGGTCGGACATTTAATCAACTATAGGGCTGCGCATGGAATGCGTCAATTCCCCGGCTGTGTCAGCACGGGACAGCCATTATGTCGGGGTGCCTGTCGTGAAGCATTTGCGGGCGGCGCGCATGTGTCGTTGGATGCCATGATGCGGTTGTCCTGCCGGTGCCGCTGTCTCTCGGTTAATGTCCGACTTTATACTTACGGCGCGTCGCGTGACCGATGCGCAGTAATGGATCGTCCGGGCCTTTATCCGAGGGCGCATTTCCACACCTGGTGAGAGTCTGCGCGGCCGGCAAAAAGACTTGACTTACCCGGACCTCTCAGAGTCTACTTTAACCAACAAGAAGGCCTTCCGGTGCGGTGCAGACCGTGCGGGCGGGTGTTTTTGCGCGTGATGCGCAGGGTAAACACTCGTCCGGCGAATACCGGGACCCTCCTCCAATACAGGTTGGATCGGGTAACGGGCCGGTGGGATGTTATTATAATGCTTCATTCACCCACGTAGTCCAAAATCGCAGACGTTTCAGGGTGTTTAATCTTCATCGCAGGGCAATGTGAAAGCGTGATATCCCGGGGATCGTGGTTGCAGGTGAAACGCTGCGCGGAAAATGCGTTGAGTGGGAGGGCAAGCGTTAATCAGCCATACCCAGCGGGGAAGAACTTCCCGGCGTATCGCGCATTCGACATGCTCGGTGTATTTTCACGGAATGGGTCGCCATTCACAGGACGCGCGGCAACCTATCGCTCATGATGTTGACGCTACGTGTAATCCGATATCAGGACCAGCCGCCGCCGCGGGAAATATCCCTGCGAGTTGATGAAAGCGGCTGTACCATCGGGCGCAAGACAGAGAACGACCTCGTCCTGCCCGATCCCAAACGCGCCATATCATCCCAGCATGCCCGCATCGACGCCGAGGCAGGCGGTTTCTATGTGACGGACACCAGTACCAACGGGACATATCTCAATGGCACGCACAATGCCGTGGGCAAGGATAACCGCATGCGGCTCAGCGACGGCGACGAGATACTCATCGGTGAGTACGTGATTCAGGTCAATCTGGCGCCGGACGCAACCGTCATGAAGGAGAGCAGGCCGACCGCCGCGGATGAAACGTCCATAGGCGGTGGCATGTCCGAAGGGCACCTGTCTTTGGATCCGCTGGAACTGCTGGGCGGCGGCGCTGCGGGCGGTCAAAGTCCCGCCGGCGCCAAGCCCCCGACATCCCCGCCCCGATCGCTCATTCCCGACGACTTTGATCTGCTGGGTGATGAGAGGCCCGCCACGCCCTTTTCCGGATCACAACGGGATGACGCTCCCGTTGAGCAGCAGGCCTTCCAGCCGCCCAACGCAATTCCCGAGGATTGGGATCCGTTGGGCGAGGAACACAAACCGGTTCCGTCACCTTCTGCCGCGCCACCGCAACCGCCGCCACCAGCGCCGACCCCGCCCCCGCCGCCCAAGGTCGAGCCGCCTGCGGCGACCGCACCACGCCCGGCGGCCCCTGCGGGTCCCGCCGATCAGGCGGCGATGCAGGCATTTCTCGCCGGTGCCGGTTTGTCGGGCAGTTCGCTGCCGACCGAAAACATCCCCGAGTTCATGCGCCTGGTGGGGGAGCTGCTGCGCCATATGACCCATGGTGTGATGACCAACCTGGCGGGTCGCACCAACGTCAAGAACGAGATGCGCCTGGAGATGACAACCATCCGTGCGGCGGAGAACAATCCCCTCAAGTTTTCCATCGACGTGGAGGATGCCCTGCGCCATCTGCTGTTCGAGAAGAGCAAGGGCTATCTGGGACCGCTGGTCGCCGTTGACGAGGCCTTTGACGATATGCAGGCGCATCACATGGCGGTGCTGGTGGCCATGCGCGCCACGCTGGATGCGCTGCTGACGCGTTTTGATCCCCATGAACTGGAGACGAAGTTCAATCGGGATACTTTTTTGAACAAACTTATACAAAGCACCCCGGCGCGCAAGGTGAAGTACTGGGATCTGTTTACGGAGCGCTACGGGCAGATCGCCAAGGATGCCGAAGAAGGCTTTATGCAACTGTTCGCGGTAGAGTTCACCCGCGCCTATGAGAACCAGGTACGGACTTACAAGAAGGCGCGACGAGATAAGAACTAAGCCATGAATGAAATCACCGCGGCGATTGGGATTCATGATGAACGGATTTACACTTTGAGCGCATAGTGGAAACGAGGGAGTGCCATGCAACGCATATATAATAGATGCCGCCGTCCGTTTGGTGTGATGGTGGTGGCCGCGGCCGCTGGATTGCTGGCGGCTTGCGCCGCCGGGAGTCTGGTGGGTATCGGGCCCACTCATCTGGATGCCAAAATCGTGGCCGCTTCCAACGTCAATCCGGACGATTCCGGCCGCGCCTCCCCGGTCGTGATCAGGATATATGAGCTGAAAAAGGCGGACACATTTCAGGATACCGATTTCTTCTCTCTGTATGACAAGGAATCGGCGACGCTGGGTCAGGATATGAACGGGCGTGAAGAGGTAGAGCTCCAGCCCAAGAGTTCCAAGACGGTGAAGCGAAAGTTGCAGCCCGACACCCAGTACATCGGCGTCATGGCGGCGTTCCGCGACATCGATCAGGCACACTGGCGTGCCGTCTATAAGCTCAGTCCGCATCGAACCAATGCCGTGACCATCAAGCTCGGCCGTGATTCGGTTTCCATCGTTAACCGCTAACGCATCCCGGACCCTGCTCTATGTCATGGCATAACAAAGTCGTTTGGTCGGAGGGAATGTTCCTTCGGCCGCAGCACTTCCAGCAGCACGACCGCTATCTGGAAAATCTTATCGCCGCGCGATTACAGGGCGTGGAAGGCTACAGTTGGGGCATTCAGGAGCTGGAGATCGATCCGACCCTGCTGCCCCTGGGCAAAGTGGCCGTCAGTAAATGCCGTGGTGTGCTGCCCGACGGCACCCTGGTGAGTATTCCCGCCGATGATGACGCCCCTGCCCCGCTGCAGGTGCCGGCGAATATTCACGGCGAGATTGTCTATCTGGCGCTGCCGGTGCGCCGCATGGGCGCGGTGGAGGCCGACAGCCGCGACAGCGACGCGGGCATGGCCCGCTACGTGCCCCGCGAAGAGGATGTCAGGGACAACAACGCGGGCGAAGACAATGCATCGCGGGTTCAGGTGGGCAAGCTGCGGCTGCGTTTGATGCTCGACAGCGACGATCGCAGCGATTACGCCTGCCTGAAGCTGGGCCGTATCGCGGAATCCCGTGCCGACGGCGCCGTCACCTTGGACGAGGCATTCCTGCCGCCGTGTCTGGACTGCCAAGCCGTGCCGCGCCTGGCGGCATTCATGACTGAACTGCAAGGCTTGTTGCACCACCGCGGTGAGTCATTGGCGGGTCGCATGACGGACGGCGGCAAGGGCGTCGCCGAGATATCGGCGTTCATGCTGCTGCAGATGGTCAACCGCCTGGAACCGTTGGTGACCCACCTGTCGCGCACCCGCGGTCTGCATCCGGAAGACCTGTATATGCTCTGCCTGCAGATGGCCGGTGAATTGGCTACGTTCACCCATCCGGACAAACGGCCGGATGAAATTACCGGCTATAACCACGATGACCTGCAGGCGTGCTTCGATCCCCTGATGCGGGCGCTGCGCCAGTCCCTGAGCATGGTACCCGAACAGACCGCTACATCACTGGAACTACAGGATCGCAAGTACGGCGTGCGTGTGTCACCCATCGCGGACCGCAGTCTGCTGGACCATGCCACCTTTGTATTGGCGGTGAACGCCGATGTGGCCGCGGAGGTACTGCGCAGCCGCTTTCCGGGCCAGATCAAGATCGGACCGGTGGAACAGATCCGGCAGCTGGTCAATCTGCAACTGCCGGGCATCGAGCTGCGTCCGCTGTCGGTGGCCCCGCGGCAGATCCCTTACCACGCGGGTTTCACCTACTTCGAACTGGACCGCTCCAGCGAGTACTGGCAGCAGCTGCAGAATTCCGCCGGCTTCGCCATGCAGGTGGCCGGTGACTTTCCCGGCCTGCAGCTCGAATTCTGGGCCATCAGAGGCTGACGGCCGTGCCTTCGGACAAACCCTATAATCCAGACGACGACCGCACCCTCATCAAGCCCCGCCCCGGCGGCGCGGGTCCGGGTGCGCCTCCACCCGCGGCGGGTCAGGGTGCGGCGCGGCCATCGGGTATGCCGCCGTCGTCGGCACCCGCGCCGGCCGGCGCGATGCCGACCGATCTGGGCTTGGTCTCTTCCGGTGTGAATCCTCTGGCCGGCGCGGCGGCGGGCCTGCTGGCCCTGGCGGGCCAGTTGCGTCACAGCGTCACCCATAACGACGTCCCCGGCCTGCGCCGCAAGCTGATCGAGGAAATCAAGCGCTTTGAGTCCGATGCCCAGGCGCGCGGCATACGCCCGGAGGTGGTGATCACCGCGCGTTACATTTTATGCGCCGTGCTGGATGAGATGGTGCTGAGCACGCCGTGGGGCAGTGAAAGCGAATGGAGCCACCAGAGCCTGTTGAGCACATTTCACAACGAGACCCTGGGCGGTCAAAAGTTTTTTCTTATCCTCGAACGGGTGTTGCCCGACCCGGCTACCAACCGCGATCTCCTGGAACTCATGTATCTGTGCCTCAGCATCGGCTTCAAGGGCAAATACATGCTGCAAAACGGCGGCGAACAGCAGCTCGAGGACCTGCGCAGCCGCCTGTTCGGTGTGATACGCGCCCAACGCGGCGAGGTTGAACAGGAACTGTCGTCCCATTGGGCGCCGGTATTCAACCGCGGGGACCAACTGGCGCGTTACATTCCCTTGTGGGTGGTGGCCGCCGTCGCCGGCGCGCTGCTGGTCACCATTTATGCCGGCTTCACGTTCATGCTGGGCAGTGCCGCGGACCCGGCGCAAAAGCAGCTGGAAGACATCGCCCCGACCGGGGCATGGCTCGGCGCAGAGGTCTCCCATGACAGTTCCGCCGGCGCCGGGCAAAGCGGCTCTCCCTGACATCTGACGGTTATCTGGACCAACGAGGAAGTATAGGCGTGAAGGGTATTGCCAAGCAGGTCCTGAAGCTATTGCAGCGGCAGAAGTGGCTCGCGCCCGTCATCGGGATGATCGCCGTGGCCATTATCATATGGTTTCTGGGGCCGCGGATACACTGGGGCGGCGCCAGACCGTTGGCCTCGGCGGCATCGCGCCTGATACTGATCATCGCCGTAATCGCTGTCTGGGGCGGCATCAAGTTCATCAGGCATTATCGCGCCCAACGCGCCAACCGCGCCATGGCCGAGGACCTGGTGAAGGCCCAGCAGTCGACCGCGGCCGCCGGGAGTGAGGAAGTCGCGGCTCTCAAGGAGCATTTCGAGGCGGCTGTCGCGGTGCTCAAGAAGAGCCGCGTCAAGGGTACGTTCGGCAATCAGTTTCTTTACGAACTGCCGTGGTACATCATCATCGGTCCCCCTGGTTCCGGCAAGACCACTGCCCTGCTCAACTCCGGTCTGGACTTTCCCCTGGCGGAGCGCCTCGGGCGCGACCCGGTGCGCGGCGTCGGCGGTACGCGCAACTGTGACTGGTGGTTTACCAACGAGGCGGTATTGGTGGATACCGCCGGACGCTACACCACCCAGGACAGTCACCGCGATGCCGATGCGGCGGCATGGAAGGGTTTTCTCGGTCTGCTGAAAAAGTACCGCCCGCGCCGCCCCATCAACGGCATTCTGGTCGCCGTCCCGCTGCCGGAGCTGATGGTCCAATCGGCCGCGGAACGCGAGCATCACTCCCGTACGGTCCGCCTGCGTATCAAGGAATTATATGAGCACCTCGGGGTGCAGGTTCCGGTCTATGTGATGTTCACCAAGACCGATCTGGTGGCGGGATTCATGGAGTTTTTCGACGACCTGGGCAAGGAACAGCGTGCCCAGGTGTGGGGTACGACGTTTGGTGATGAGGCCGGCCGTAATCCGCAGCAGGTGGGTAATGACTTCGCGCGTGATTATGAACAACTCGTCGACGGCCTCAACAAGCGCATGATGTGGCGGCTGAATCAGGAGCGCGATCCGGTCCGCCGCGCCATGATCAACGGATTTCCCCAACAGATGGCGGGGCTCAAAGACGCGCTGGCGGAGTTTATGCAGCAGACCTTCGCGCCGAGCCGCTTCGAGACGCCGTTTGTCGTGCGCGGCGTGTATTTTACCAGCGGGACTCAGGAAGGGGCGCCCATCGATCGTGTCATGGCGGCGCTGTCCCGGACCTTCGGTCTGGACCGGCGCGGACTGGCGAACCAGCGCGCCTCGGGGCGCAGCTACTTCATCACGCGACTGCTGCGCGATGTGATTTTTGCCGAGGCGGAGCTGGTGGGCTCCGATCGCCGCTTCGAGCGCCAATTGCGCTGGCTGCGGGTCGGCGCTTACGCGGGTATCGCCGCGTTGGCCGTGGGTATCGTGTTCGCCTGGTCGGTGAGCTTCACCCGCAACGAGTCCATGATCGGCACCCTGGAAAACCGCATCAAGAAGTACAACGTTGCTGAGGTGCAGGCCAAAAACGCCCGTGACGTCACCGGCATACTGCCGGCGTTGGATTATGCCCGCGACGTGGCGCGGGTGTACGGCGACAATCCAGGTCATACTCCGTGGCTCATGGGCATGGGGCTGTATCAGGGATATGAACTTGGCAACGCCGGCCGCGATGCCTATCAGCGAGCCCTGCAGATGCTGTGGCTGCCCTTTATCAAAGCAGACATCGAGCAATACATGCGTAACGGGTCGGACCACCCCAACGAACTGCGCCGGGCGCTCAATGTCTATCTCATGCTGGGTCATCCCGATACCCTGGACCGCCAGGCGCTGAAGCGCTGGGTGGAGGCGGATCTGAACCGGCGTTACGGCGCGCAGTTGCAGACCAAGCAGGAACTCGAGGGCCACCTCCAGGCGCTGCTCAGCGCGGATCTGCTGGCGCAGCACGTGGACAAACGCATAACCGCAGATGCCCGCCGCATCGTGTGCAGCATCCCCCTTGCCGACCAGATTTATTCGCGGCTGCAGGAGGAAGCCGATGCGTCCGACATCGCGCCGTTCGATCTCAACGGTCTGTCCCGCGCGGTCCGTGCGGCCTTTATCGTCGACGGTGGACCAAGCACCGCCAAGCGCATACCCAGCCTTTACACCAGCGACGGCTATCATCAAATCGTAAAGGACAAGGGTCTGGACATCACCCGCGCCGCCATCGGCGAGGAACGCAAACTCTGCGCCGATGGCGACGCCGCGACGGCGGACGCCGATCCCGATCAGCTGCTGCGTCAGGTACGCGCCGGCTATATCAAGGATTACATCGAAAAATGGCGCGACTACCTGCGCGGGATCAACCTCACCGCATTTCCCGACATGAGTCAGGGAGTGGACGAGCTGAAAGACATCTCCGGCGGAAACTCACCGCTGCTGCAGCTGCTCGGCGCCATCGACAAGGACACCTATCTCAGCGACCTGGGGGATGCGCTTCAGGCGGGGACATCCCCCACCGAGCCGATCAATCGCGAGTTTCGCGACCTGCACCAGCTGCTGCAGGCGCAGGGCAAGGACAAGGCCCCGGTCGAAATCGTATTGGGCCAGCTCGGTGAGTTGTACAATTACATGTACAACATATCCGCTGCCTCGCGGGTGGACGAGACCGCGTTCACGGCGGCCAAGCAGCGCATGGGCGGCAGCGATGCCGATATCATCGCCAAGATACGCCTCGGCGCCCATCAATATCCGGATCCGGTGGCCAATGTTATAAAGTCCGCGGCCACCCAGAGTTGGAGCCTGGTATTGACCGGTGCCCGTGCTTATGTGAATGATGCATGGCGATCCAATGTGCTGCCCGAGTGCCAGCGTGCCGTCGAGGGACGCTATCCCATGACTAATACCAAACGCCAGGAGATTACCCTGGCGGACTTCGGCCACTTTTTCGGCGCCGGCGGTACCATGGATCACTTCATCAGTGATTATCTGCAGCCGTTTGTGCAGACTCGCAACTGGCAGCCGCGGGTCAAGGACGATCACAGCCTGAGTCTTTCCAGTGATGCACTGGAACAGTTCAGGCACGCGGCCTGGATACGCTCGGTGTTTTTTCAGGACGGCGGTCAGGTCCCGTCCCTGCACTTCAGCATGAAGCCCCTATCGCTGTCTGCGGACGCAAGTCAATTCCGGCTCGAACTGGATGGCCAGAGTATCAACTACCGCCACGGTCCCGCCATTTCGCGGCGGCTGACCTGGCCCGGCGCTCAAGGGCCGGACCGTGCGCGTATCGTGTTCGATCGCATTAACGGCGGCAGTTTCAGTACCACAAGAGACGGTCCCTGGGCCTGGTTCCGGTTGTTGGATGAGTCCCGTGTCAGACCGACACGCTCCGGCGATCAACTGCGCGTGACCTTCAGGGTATCGAATCTGAACGCGACCTATGCGCTGCAGGCAAGCAGTGTCGCCAACCCGTTCCGCTCCCGGGAGCCGGCCCGGTTCAGCTGCCCGGGGCGGCTGTAACCGCGGGGTATGGTGCAATGGCAGGCTACTACGGCAAGATGCCCAGTCACGGCGATTTTGTCTCCCATGGCTTGGATCAGTCGTTCATACACGCCTGGGATAACTGGCTGCAGGAGATTATCGCCTACAGCAGGTCACGGCTAGGTGAGGCCTGGCTCGATGTCTATCTCACCAGTCCCCTGTGGCGGTTTGTCACCTCCCAGGGCGTGTGCACGGATGACGCCTGGGCCGGTGTCATCATACCCAGCGTCGATCGCGTCGGGCGCTATTTCCCGCTGACCGTCGTACACCGCCTGCCCGCGGGCTACAACCCGATTCAAGTAGCGGCGGAATGCCGGGCATGGTTTCAACAGATAGAGGCGCTGGCATTGAGTGTACTGGAGTCCGACTTCGAGCGGGATACCCTTGATGCCGGTGTCGAGGACCTGATACTGCCGCCGCTGCCTGCGCCGGCGACGCGACAGTCACCCGCCGCGCCACTGTCCGGTGAGGCCTGGCGCATGGGACTGCACGACGAGGGTTTGCCGGGGCCGGCACTGAACGGGTTTGCACAGCGTTTCCTCGTGGAACGCATGGGCAGCTATAGTCTATGGTGGACCGGCGGCTCGCAGCGTGTGACGCCCACGCTGCTGGCCGCCCGTGGTTTGCCGCCCGCCGAGCGTTTTCCCGCCCTGCTGGATGGTGAGTGGCGCCAATGGGGCTGGGCGGAGGAAGACGGCATCTTCGCCCCCTTGGGGCCAGCTGCTACCCCTCACCCCGGCGAATCGCCATGAATGCGACGCCCCGACAATTCCTGGTTTGGCACTCTGCTGCCGCCACCCACGTGGGCAATGTGCGCAAGGTCAACCAGGACGCCTACTTGTCGCTGCCGGAACTTGGGCTGTGGGCGGTGGCGGACGGTATGGGCGGCCATCAAGCCGGTGAAGTGGCCAGCAGCCGTATCGTCGAATTCCTGCAGGACGTGGGTGAACCCCTCGATCTGGATCAGTTTATCGCCGGTGTGGTCGACCGGTTGCAGGCGGTAAATCTCGACCTGCGTGAAGAATCCCTGCGCCGCGACCACGCTGTCATCGGCAGTACCGTCGCGGTGTTGATCATGTTCGGATTCGAATGCGCCTGTATCTGGGCCGGTGACAGTCGCATCTATCGCTATCGCTCGAACCGGC
>CAYXAX010000028.1:0-21695 GCA_964463055.1 uncultured Gammaproteobacteria bacterium
TATAGACCTTTTCGAACTGCAGCGGGATGCCGAAGGCGATGGAGGCCAGGATGGTAAGCTTGTGGGCCGCGTCGATGCCCTCCACGTCGAAAGTGGGATCGGCCTCGGCGTACCCCAGACGCTGGGCCTCGGCCAGCACCTCGGCGAACGCCCGACCCTTGTCGCGCATCTCGGTGAGAATGAAGTTGGAAGTGCCGTTGATGATCCCCGCCACCCACTCGATGCGATTGCCGGCCAGACCCTCGCGCACCGCCTTGATCACCGGGATGCCGCCGGCCACCGCCGCCTCAAAGGCGACGATGACACCTTTTTCCTGGGCGGCGGCGAAGATCTCGTTGCCGTGTTTGGCGATCAGCGCCTTGTTGGCGGTGACCACATGTTTGCCGTTGGCGATGGCGGTGAGCACCAGCTCCCGGGCGGGCGCCTCGCCGCCCATCAGCTCCACGACGATGGCGATATCCTTGTTGTTGACCACCGCGAAGGGGTCGGTGGTCAGCTCGATGCCGTCCACGGGGCAGGTACGCGCCTGGTCGAGACGCCGCGCCGCGGCGTGGGTCACCTGGATGCCGCGGCCGGCGCGGCGGGTGATTTCGTCCGCGTTGCGGTGCAGCACGTTCACGGTGCCGCCGCCCACGGTGCCCAGGCCCAGCAGACCGATATTGACCGGGTTCAGCACTTTACCCCCTCCACCGGCTGGGCGTTGTTGTCGCGGCGCATCATGGCGCGGATACCGCGGATGGCCTGGCGGGTGCGGTGTTCATTCTCGATGAGTCCGAAGCGCACGTGGTCGTCGCCGTAGTCGCCGAAACCGATGCCCGGCGATACGGCCACCTTGGCCTCGGCCAGCAGCTTTTTGGAAAACTCCAGGGACCCCATGGCCTTGTACTGCTCCGGTATCGGCGCCCACACGAACATGGTGGCCTTGGGCTTTTGCACCTTCCAGCCCAGAGAGTTCAGTCCTTCACACAGTACGTCGCGGCGGCTCTGATAGGTGGCGACGATCTCGGCGATGCAGTCCTGGGGCCCTTCCAGGGCGGCGATGCCCGCCACCTGGATGGGGGTGAACATGCCGTAATCCATATAGGACTTCATACGCGCCAGGGCGGCGATCAAGGTGCGGTTGCCGCACATGAAACCGATGCGCCAGCCGGGCATGTTGTAGGTCTTGGACAGGCTGTAGAACTCCACCGCCACCTCCTTGGCACCCGGCACCTCCAGGATGGAGGGCGCCTTATAGCCGTCGAAGGCCAGCTCGGCGTAGGCAAAGTCGTGCACCACCCAGATACCGTGCTCGCGGGCGATGTCCACCACCTTTTCAAAAAATGGCAGCTCCACGCACTGAGTAGTGGGATTGGCGGGAAAATTCAGGATGAGCATCTTGGGTTTGGGCCAGGTGTCCTTGATGGCCTTGACCAGCTCTTCAAAAAAGTCCACGCCGTCCACCAGCGGCACATGGCGGATGTCCGCCCCGGCGATCACCACCCCATAGGGGTGGATGGGATAGGCCGGGTTGGGCACCAGGACGGCCTCGCCGGGGCCCAGGGTGGCCAGCATGAGATGGGCCAGGCCCTCCTTGGAGCCGATGGTGACGATGGCCTCTTCGTCCATGTCCAGCTCCACCCCGCAGCGCTGGCGGTACCAGTTGCAGATGGCGCGGCGCAGACGCGGAATCCCCCGGGACACCGAATAACGGTGGGTATCCTCCCGCTGGGCCACCTCCACCAGCTTGTCAACGATGTGACGCGGCGTGGGCTGGTCCGGATTACCCATGCCGAAGTCAATGATGTCCTCACCGCGCAGGCGTGCGCGGGCCTTCAACTCGTTGACGATGTTGAATACATAGGGCGGCAGGCGCCGGATGCGCGGAAATTCGTCTTGCAAGTTAGTTTTCCAGTCTTTTCAATTAATTGATAAAGAATCCTTAACCAATATAGCGACCAAAATAGCACGGCCGTCGCCGCTGTCAATCGGCTAGCAGCCGTCGCGAGAAAATAAATAGCAATAATTATACCGGGGTTGAAAGTCGCCGCTGAATGGCGGGACAATGTCACCTGCCCGCAGTGACAAGGTCCGATTCCCATGCAGTTCAGCCGCGAAACCGATCCCTTTGCCCACAGCATTCGCGCCTACGGCCCCGGTGAAGTGACCGTTATTCTACCCCATGAGCCGTCTGATGGTGGCCCGGACAAAGCGCCGCCCAACCGCCAGGAGACCCTGCGCCGCAGCATCATCATTACCCCGCGCAGTCTGGTGCGGGACTGGCCGCCGCAGCGTTTCGAAGACATCGAGGAACACCACTTCGACGCGATCATCGAATTGCAGCCGGAGATAGTGTTGTTCGGCTCCGGGGACACGCTGCGCTGGCCGGACCGTCGCCTGACCGCACCCCTGCTGTCGCGCCGCATCGGCGTCGAGGTGATGGATACCGCCGCGGCGTGCCGCACCTATAACATCCTCATGGCCGATGAGCGCAACGTGGCAGCGGCGCTGTTGATGATCTGACGTTTTTTGGCGAGCCCCCTCCCGCACCGGTGATCTGCCGCCTCGATTCCATGAGACCGCACACGCTATTCCGTCGGTCTCAGCCACTGCGTCAAAGCCCGGACCTGACATAGAGAATATTCATAGGTTTTCCTGGATGATGCGTGTTGCCAATTGCCGTCCCAACTCTAGTTGATGTGCATAGATTCTGGTGCGATAACTGCGCTTGGGCGTGATGACCAGCGGTGCGTTAATCTTCTGACCGTTGCTTTCGAGGTCGATGCGGGCCACCATGGAAAGCCCGGGGCGTAAAGGATGCCTCTCAAGCTCGGCGGCATCGATACTGATCCGTACCGGGACGCGCTCCACGATGTGAATGTAATTGCCGGTGGCATTCTCCGGCGGCAGAATGCTGAAGGCGCTTCCGGCCCCCGCCTCCAATCCTTGCACCACCCCGTCATAGCGTATGCCGTCACCATAATAATATGTGGTTAGTTGCACTTTTTGCCCGGGCCGTACACGCGCCATATCCGTTTCTTTGATATTTGCGACCACCCATATATCATCCAGCGGCACAATATCCAAAAGATGTGCACCACGGCTCAACACCATTCCCGGATAGACTTCTCGCTGAGCCACAAAGCCCGAGATTGGAGCACGCACGTTCAGCCTGCGCCAGTTAAGCCAGGCTTGCAGATACTCTGCGGCCGCCTGATGCACCAAGGGGTTCTGTTCAACGGTATCTGCTTTTACCAAAGCCGCGTCTGACGCGAGTCGGGCTTGGGCCGCAACAATCTGATGATGCAGCACAGCTAATTGATCTGTTGTGTTCTGAACCTTTATGGCAGATACGGCCTGATCCGGGGCAGCTTGCCGATAGCGATCCAGATCATGCTTGACCTTCTCCTCCCTGGACTGCAGCGTGTCGAGTTGTCCCTGATCCTCCTGGAGCTTATGCATCAGGCGTTTCACCTGTCGAGTCACTGTTCCAAGATGGGCCTGAGCCTTCTGCATGGCAAGCTGGGCCCGGTCCCCCTGCATCCGCACCAGAACCTGACCTTCGGTCACGTATTGGGTGTTGTCCACCAATACGTCCGTCACGCTCCCCTCTGTCTGCGCCTGAATGGGTGTAATGTTACCAGTCACATAGGCGTCATTGGTTTGTGCCCATTGGCGCACAGCGATCCACCAGTACAGGCCGCTCGCGATGACCGCCAATACGATACATATCGTCACAGCCCACAGGCTGCGCCTGCGGCGCCGTTCAACATCTTCCTTTTCTAATGTACTCAAGTTTATTGTACCTGTAGATATGGATGTTCTTTTTGCGTTTGGAACTGCGTGTATCGCATTTTCCATCGCTCAAACACCGGCGAGTCCCCCTAACAGGATGTTGAAAAAATCCCTCCCCGGCCTTTTTCAACTCGCTGCGCCGCCTTAGCAGGATGTTTTTCGACACCCCGCTAATTCCCGGCTGGTGGCAAACTCTGTGTAGATTTGTCGTGGTATCCACCCCCCAGGGCGGCGACAAGATTTACCCAACTTTGAGCCGCCAAGGCAATCTGTTGTCGTTCTGATTTATCCCGCTCGGCTGCCGCAATTTCAGTGGTCAGACTCGGCAGGGCATTAATCAAACCGGCACGCAATGCGGCCCGCTGTAATCGCGCCTGAGCATGCGCTGCCGCTGCACTGCGTTGATATTGTGCTACCGCGTCCAAATTTGCCTTCCACAATGCTAAGCCTGCGGCCACCTCCTGGACAGCTGTTAAAACCCGCACATTGTAACGGTCGACGGCAAATGCATACCGAGCCCGGGCTCCCGCCAATCCGGCGCGCAAGGCCCCACCCTCAAAGATCGGCAAGCTCAAACTCAGGCCGACACTATGGGCAAAATTGCTTGGGTTCAGTAGATCTTCCAAATGAATGCTGTTCCAGCCGGCAAAGAGGGACAAGTTCAGCTGGGGATAAAACGCGGCACGCGCCGCATGCACCTCTTGACGAGCGGATTCTACCTGCCACAGGGCGGCCATGACATCTGGGCGATGGCGCAGCAGGCCAATGGGAAGATCCACCGGCACAGGGAAACGACGTAGTGAGGGTGTCAGCGGGCGCAAATCGGCGGTCGCAATCGGTGATTGTCCGGCCAAGGCTGCTATTGCTGCCAGCATAGCGCTGCGTTCTCCCTCGTGTTGATCGATTCGACTGCGCAAATCAGCCAACGCCAGTCTGCTCGACAAAAGGCCATTCGCGTCCGCCAATCCCGACACCAGACGGGCTTTCTGCACGACATACAGACGCTTGGCGAGGGTCAGCTGACGGCCTTCGGCGGCCAAAGCCCCATCGACCCCTGCCACGATGAACCAGATACGAACCAGTGTCGTGCTGATATCAAGCCGCGCTGCCGCCTGCTGTGCCTCTGCTACCCGCACTTTACCTACTTTAGCTGCGAGCTTGTATGCGCCTTCACCGGTGATATCCGGATTGTAAGTCCCCTGTACTGGTTCGAGGTTAGCGAATAGGACGCTATGGCCATTGAGGGTCGCATGTTCGCCGGTAGCCGAGAAATGTTGCTCCTCCAGGTCTGCTCCCGCCCCAAAATGGGGTAGCAGACGCGATCTGGCATCCAACACCGCAGCCTGGGCGGCCGCTATGCGCGCTTGGGCGGCGGCAAGATTCGGGTTATTGGCCAGGGCCTTGGCCATGAGATGATTCAGATCCGCATCTCCGAAGGATTCCCACCAATCCCCTTGAGGCCATGATCCGGCAGTAAAGACGAGGTCCTTTCCGGCTTGATGTACCTGACCCACCTCAGTATGGAACATCTCTGGCGTCGGCATGCCGGCTGGAATCCGTGCGCACCCGTTCATGGTCAAAACCACGGTGCCACAGAGCAAACCCAACACCAATCGCAACAAAGATACTGCCCGAAATGCTATCAGGGGGCCGCAATAATTCTTCTTCATGGCTCCGCCAAGTCCTCTATAGCTTGTTCACGTAATGGATCCGGCTCCGCGAACTGAACAGGCCTCGCAAGTAACATGATGAAGGCGAGAATGAGGAATACGATTGCCCCAACAAAAAACAATTCATTGAAGGCGAGCAGGGCCGAATGCTTGGCTATACGCGCTGCGATGAGATCGCGCGCAACGGGCGACGATATCTGATGCCTGGAAAAGACGCCATAGGCATGGTGCAAAATTTGCCTTTGAGGAATACCGTTCTCAGTCAGAAAATGGCGATGCGAATAGTCGCGTCGATTCCAGAGAGTAGCAATGACGGGGATACCAAGCCCCTGCGCGGCCACACGGATCATATTAAACACGCCGACACCCCTAAGCTCTGCCTGGCCGGAAAGTCCGGACAAGGCGATTACGGTCAGTGAGGGGAAGAATCCGCCAAAGAAGATGCCAAGCACTATCTGTGGCCACAGCAATGCTTCATAAGAGGCATCCCGATTATATGAGGCCACCGCAAGGCAAAACACCGCAAATCCAAAAAAATTGAGGAACGCCAAAAAGCGCGCATCGAAGCGATGAACCGCCCTGTGCATCATGCTGGATACCGGTTTGGATAGCAACGCGATGGGCAACATCAGCAAACCGGAAAGAAAAGCGGTGTAGCCGAAAATCACTTGTGCCTGGACGATGTAAATGGCTATCAGTCCCTGGAAGAACAGCATTCCACCGAAAATACCAAGAGCTCCGATAGCGAAATTACGGCGCAGTAGTATTCTCAGATCCACCAGTGGATAAGCCGCTTTCCATTCCCATACCAAAAAATAAACCAGTAAAGCCGCAGCCACGGAGCCAAGCCCTATAACCGTTGGAGATAAAATCCAATAATATTTCTCGCTGGTATCAAGAGTAATCTGGGTAAACCCCAGCACCCCTGCCAACAGTAACAAGCCGATGTAATCCAACCGATTGGCAAAAGATCGCCGATCCCTTCCCTTCAATAAGAGGTAACCATAGATACCGACAACCAACGCGAGCGGGACATCCAGATAGAACAGGCTCCTCCAGCCCATCGCATCTGTTATCCACCCTCCAAGCACTGGACCAAGGGTAAAAGGCGTAAGGGCGGCAACGCCCCATAACATTAATCCCCTGGATTGTCGCTGTGGACGATAATGGCGAATCATGACATTCAGAGAGAGTGGGATGCTCAGTCCGCCGAAAAACCCCATAAAAAAGCGCGCAACCAAAAAGACCGCAAAATTATCCGTCCACGCGCAAACTGCAGAGGCAGCGGCAAATCCGGCGAAAATCTCAAAAAATATCCTGGCCTCTCCACGGTGACTGACAAGCCAGATCGAAAGCGGCCCTGATAATGCCAAGCCAACAAAAAAGTCTGTTTGTGGCCAATCCGCGTAGATAGGATTAACCCCGAAATCGCCACCCACTTCGGGGATCATAGGCAAATAGGCCCCGGCATTGAAGAGAACCAGGACGTGCCCCATTAGCACCACAAAATTAAATAAAAGAAATTGCCAAATAGGCATATCTTTGGATGGCGATTCCATGGGATGGTAAATTTATCTTTATAATTTCAGGAAAAATGCCTATATTGCATGGGCATGCGCAACGCCAATAAATACGTGTCAAAATCAACTTGTATTATTGGCCATTCTCAATATATTATTTTTGCGAGTTCTGAGTGATTAGCCATGGAACCGGCTACAGATCGAATAGCGGTCGAGGGCGAATGCCGGAACAAGCAACCGAACGCTATTTCAATCTATACACAAATTTTCTCATTGTTACTTTATAAACGGCGATGTATCCATACTGACGGCCCGCTTTCCCCGCGGCCCACTCAACCTGCCCATGTCTCGCACTCACCCAACACCCCTGAAGACTTATAACCCCGAAAATCGTGTAATGTCATATTCATGGTACATTATATATGCATAATTTGGAAGACATACGTAACGTGGCATAGTTGGAATAATGGATAAACAGCATACATAAGACACAGCCTCCACTTTGGAAGTGGCATCTTTTTCCGCCACGACACCATGACTTTTCCCGCGAAGAAAGATACGTTTTCTTTGTGGCGTCCCGTTATGCCGCTTTAGCGGTACCGACTTCAGGCCTACGACAGATACTTCCATGCATAGCTGAAAATGGCCACGGGCGTGCATGCATACCAGATCCAGTCCTGTGACATTCAGCGCGGAGATGCATGTTCCTGGGCAAATAGATCAGCTTTTTGGCGGGATGCGATTTGTTGCTTGAATGGAGGTGTTTAAGACAAAGCCAACATCGACATACAAGCCACACCCTTGTAAATCTCAAATAATCACCCTCCCCGGTTTATCCCCAGCTCGAGGTAATGAGATCTAAATATGGCGGATTATAGGCAAATTGATGTCAATTGATGGGGATTTCCACCAGGGGATTCAGGTGGAAGCGCGACTGGATACCAGGTGCTTAACGCTAATATGAGAGAGCCCACTCCAGGAGGCAAGTTGCTCTCCCCTTGGCACAAGTAATGAACCTGCCCCAGCGGTGCGCCCCGAATACTGCTGTCACATAAAAAAAGGGTGTTCCAGATGAATCGCTTCATCGTGAACACCCCAAGCGCTATAAACTCAATTGGCGGTTTGACGGCACATATAACACCACGTCACTGGGCCGGCAGGGACAACACCCGTTAGCAAGGGTAATCAGATAAATATATGCCCCCCCTCAGCGAGCGAACCTATTCGCCCGATAAAATACCTGCCCCAGGGGCGATCCAGCCTGCACCTGGGGCAGGTGCCTCAAGCGGTCGCCCATTGTCCCCCCAATTAGGCGAGCCGCCTGATAACAGGCCACCGCGATTGGCCGTGCGGTAAGGGAGAAGCGCCAACCATGATGACCTTGTGTCCCACAATAAACCGTGCTTAAATGCAAGTAAATATCTAAAAAACGAAAAGTATTTTTGCAAAAATGCAAAGATTCAAATGGGAAGACCTGCGCTATTTCCTCGCTGTAGCGAAGTTGAGTAATTTGTCCCGAGCCGCCAGGCACCTCGGGGTAAACCACTCCACGGTATTTCGGCGTATCGCTTCCCTGGAGAAATCCCTTGGCGTACGCCTGTTCGAACGCATGGCGGAGGGATATATCCTCACCGGCCCTGGTGAGGAGATGCTGGCCAGCATCGATCAGATCGACGAGCAGCTCACATCCCTGCACCTGCGTCTGCGCGGTCAGGACCATCAACTTACCGGGTCCATACGTTTCACCACCTCGGATGCCCTGGCGCAAATGTTTCTACAGCACTATTTTTCCGGCTTTCATCAGCAGTACCCCGATATCCATATCGACCTGATTACCAGCAACAACTTCTTTAACCTTTCCAAGCGCGAAGCGGACGTCGCACTGCGACCGACGCGCAACCCGTCCGAGGGACTCGTCGGCCGCAAGCTGTGCATCATCGGCTGGGCCGTATACGGCTCCAAAAAATATCTCAGAAAGCACGGACGTCCCTGTACGCCGGAAGAAATGGCTCGACACAACGTCATAACCACCGATGAGAGCCTGTCACACATTGCCGCGATCCGCTGGCTGAAACGGTATGTGCCGGACGAGGCCATCGTACTCAGCAGTAGCAGTGTAATGCCCATGCTCACTGCCGCCGTCGCCGGGCTTGGTTTGTGTCCCCTGCCCTGCTGGATGGGAGACCGCGAATCCAGCCTTGTTCAGATATTTCCGCCCTTGCATGAAAACGCCAGCGACCTTTGGCTGCTGACCCATCGGGATCTGCGCCATACCGCGCGTATCCGCGCCTTTATGGACTATGTGGGTGACGTTTTGAGCGCCGACCGCGCGTTGTTTGAGGGAACGCGTGAAACAGATACTGCCGCCCGTTGATACCGATGGGCGCAATACGCGGCAAGGTCTGTGCGATAATAATGGCGCACGAGAGCAGTAATGGCGCTGCGCGCGCCGTTGCTACAAGGGCTCCCCAGGAACCGCTGACGCCGCCACGCTATTGGCTGGGCAGGTATTTCAGCGGATTCACCGGATCTCCATCGCGGCGAATCTCGAAGTGCAGTTTTATTTCCTTGGCACCCGAACTGGAGATCCCCATTTCGGCAATCTCCTGTCCGCGCGACACTTCATCGCCCTCTTTGACCAGCAGCGTGCGATTGTAGCCGTAGGCGCTGAGGTAATGTTCATTATGCTTGATAATGACCAGGTTGCCGTAACCGATGAGACCGCTGCCGCTGTAGACAACCTGACCCGCAGCGGCCGCGCGTACCGGCTCACCCAGGCTTCCGGCGATATCCACGCCCTTTTGCATCGGGTGGTCGGGTGAGAACTTCAGCACCAGCCTGCCCCTGGCCGGCCATGCCCATCTGATGACCTTGGTGTGGGAATGCGGTGCCGTGACAGCGGTATCGGGTTCAGGCGCCGGCAAGCGGTTATGAGGCGGTGACGCTGACGTCTCAATGATCTGTGGCGCCGGCGGCGTAACATTCCGTCCGGGATTTTCACCGGACGGCGGCGCGATACGCAGCCACTGGCCTGGATTTATGACGTAGGGGGCGCTGATATCATTCCACGCGGCAAGGGTGCGGTAGTCATAGCCATACTGCCACCCGATTGAATACAGCGTTTCACCGTCCTCCACACGGTGATAGGCAAGGCTGCCACAGGCACTCAGGATGAGGGTGAAAACTACCAGCGCGATATACCGTCCCCGCACGTTTCCTTCTCCGTACTGCATCTGCTGTGATTCAATGGCCCGAACGGATATTTTATCAGCATCCGCCGCTGAGCGTATTTCGGCGCGGATGCCGGGCGCATGCGTGTGATGACTTATACCGAAAGAGGCATGAAGATTTACTTGGCTTGCTCTGAGAGCAGCGGGACAAAACTCACAGGCTCGAGGGATTCACGCTCGTAGCCGCCGCCGGCGCGGGTAATCAATGTCAGTACCTGCTTCTCGGCGGCGCCGATGGGAATGATCATGCGGCCTGACGGGGCCAGTTGCTCCACCAGCGTGGGTGGGACGTCACTCGCCGCGGCGGCCACCAGTATCCCGTCATAAGGACCGTATTCAGGCCAGCCCATCCAGCCGTCACCGTGTTTCAGGCGGATATTACGCAGACTCAGCTCCTGAAAGCGATAGCGCAGCTGCTTGTAGAGCGCCTCGATGCGCTCGACGCTGTAGACCTCCTTGGCAAGGAATGCCAGGATTGCCGTCTGATAACCCGAGCCACTGCCCACCTCCAGGACACGGCCAAGGGGCCTGCCGGCGAACAACAGTTCCGTCATGCGGGCGATGATGTAGGGTTGGGAAATGAACTGACCGTATCCGATGGGCAGTGCCGTCTCCTCATAGGCACGCGTGGCAAGTGCCTCGTCGACGAAGATGTGCCGGGGCACCTCACTGATGACCTTCAGTACCGACAAGTCGCGTATCCCCTTCTCCTGCAGGCGCTGGATAAGCCGCCAGCGGGTTCTTTGAGACGTCATGCCGATACCGCTGTGACGCCTGACCATGGGGGTCACATGCCCTTCAGCCAGGAGGTGATATTGTCCATGGCTGCGTAATGGGTGAGATCGATGTGCAGCGGCGTGATGGAGACCTTTTTATTGCGCACGGCGAAGAAGTCGGTGCCGGGACCGGCATCCTGTTCGGGACCGGCGGGGCCGATCCAGTAAATGACGCGCCCCTTGGGGTCCTTACCCTTGATCACCGGCTCCGATTTATGGCGTTGACCCAGGCGCGTGGCCTCGAACCCGGCGATCTGCTCCCATGGCACGTCGGGCACGTTCACATTGAGTATGGTATCCCGCGGCAGGGGTTCGGCTTTAAGGTGATCGATCAGATGAAGCACCACCTTCACGGCGGTATCGATGTGCTGGGGTGGATGACCCGCCAGGGATACAGCGACAGCGGGGTAGCCGAGAAAACGCCCCTCGGTGGCGGCGGCCACCGTCCCCGAGTAAAGCACATCGTCGCCCATGTTGGCGCCTTCGTTGATGCCCGAAATCACCATGTCGGGTTCGTGATCGAGCAGGCCGGTGATCGCCAGGTGGACGCAGTCGGTGGGCGTGCCCTCCACCCGGATAATATTGGGTTCGGTCCTGGTGGCCCGGATTGGCACATCCAGGGTCAGTGAGTTACTGGCACCGCTGCGATCGCGGTCCGGTGCCACAACGGTGACCTCGGCGATGTCGGACAAGGCCTTGTACAGGCTCAGCAACCCGGGGGCCTGATAACCGTCATCGTTGCTCAGCAATATCCTCACGAACATTCCTTACAAAAACAGTAGGTGGATAGGTAACCTAATATACTTTAATGTCACAGGCGGCGACAGCCATCGCGCGCAGGCGAGATCCGGCCCTGTGCACTATCCACAGTGCTAGATTATGGTGCGGTGCTTGGGAAGTGGCGATGCGTCAATGCCCGGCACCCAGGGCGACGGCACACACGCCCATCAGCGGCCCGGGCAGGATCCCCAGCAGCAGGATAGCCAAGCCGTTTGCGCTCATGACCAAGCGCATATCGGCACTCGCCTGCAGCGGCGTGTTGTCCTCGGCGTCGTCAAAGTACATGAATTTGATCAACCGCAGGTAATAGTACGCGCCGATGACTGACATGATCACGGCGATCACCGCTATCCATACCATGTCCACGTCGATGACCGCCTTCAACACCGAGAGTTTGGCATAAAAACCCACCGTCGGCGGGACACCGGCCATGGAAAACATCAGGATCAGCATCATGGCCGCAAACCACGGACTGCGCTGATTCAGCCCCTTGAAGTCCTCCAGGCGGTCGGCCTCGAAGCCGGCGCGGCTGAGCAGGATGATCATGCCGAAACCGCCCATGCTCATCAGCGCATAGACGATGACATAGAACATGGACGCCGCGTATCCCGATGCAGTGCCGGCCAGGACTCCCAACAGCAGAAACCCGATGTGCGCGATGGTGGAATACGCCAGCATGCGCTTGATGTTGCTCTGGGCGATGGCGACGATGTTGCCGACGACCATGGACAGCACGGCGAGAATCACCACCATGTGCTGCCACTGGTCATGCAGCCCCTGCATGCCGTCGGCCAGCAGGCGAATGGTCATGGCGTAGGCGGCGATCTTCGGAACCGTGCTGATGTACAGCGTCACCGACGTGGGGGCGCCGTGATACACGTCGGGGATCCACATGTGAAATGGAACCGCCCCCAGTTTGAAGGCCAGTCCGACGATGATGAACGCCACGCCGAACACCAGCACCAGGTCATGTGAATGGCGGCCGATGGCCCCGCGCAGCGCGGACAGATCCAGGGTGCCGGTAGCACCGTAGAACATGGACATGCCGTACAGCAGCATGCCCGAGGACAGCGCGCCGAGGACGAAATACTTCATCGCCGCTTCCGAGGCGTTCACCGAGTCCCGCTGCAGCGCCACCATGGCGTAAAGGCACAGCGACAGCAATTCCAAGCCCAGGTATACCGTCAGGAAACTGTGGGCGGACACCATGACCATCATGCCCAGCACGCCGAACAGCCCGAGCACGAAGTACTCGCCCTTGAACAACTGGCGCTCCACCAGGTAATCACGGGAGTAGACGAACACCACCGCCGTGATGAGGTAAATAAAGAGCTTCAGGACCCGCGCCATGTTGTCGTTGAGGAATGTATCGCTGAAGGTCAGCTCCGCCCCGCCGCCGCTGGTCAGGACCGTCAGCAGCGCCGCCCCCGTGAGCGTAGCCAGCGACAGGTGATAGGTGATCACGCGCTTTTGATCAGACAGATACAGATCCACGATCAATACCACGCACGCCATCACCAGGACAAATATCTCCGGCAAGGCCGTCATGAAGTTCGGTATTTCAAATCCCAGGTCCACTAGCCGCAATCCATCCGGTTTGTTTTAAATCTTCGACTTGACCACGTGTTCCAGCAGGTGCTGCACGGATGCCTGCATGATGTCGATCAGGGGCGCGGGCCACAACCCTACAATCAGCACCAGGGCGATCAACGTCCCCAGCACCAGCGCCTCGCGCCCGTTGAGATCGGTGAGCGCCGCCACGTTATCGTTGGCCACCTTGCCGAACACCACGCGCTTGACCATCCACAGGGTATAGGCGGATCCCAGCACCAGGGAAGTGGCGGCCAGCAGGCCGAACCAGAAGTTGGCCTTGAACGAGCCCAGAATGACCATGAATTCACCCACGAAGCCCGACGTCCCCGGCAGGCCCACATTGGCCAGGGCGAAAATGACCAACAGCGTGGCGAATACCGGCATGGTGTTGACCACACCGCCGTAGTCACCGATCAGACGGGTATGCATACGGTCGTATATCACCCCGACGCACAGGAACAGCGCGCCGGAGACAAAGCCGTGGGAGATCATCTGCACCAGCGCGCCCTCCACGCCCAGCGCGGCGTCATCGGTGTTGCCGGTGCCGTCGAAGATGCTGAATACGATAAAGAAGCCCAGGGTGACGAATCCCATGTGGGAAATGGACGAATACGCCACCAGCTTCTTGAGGTCTTCCTGTACCAGTGCCACCAGCGCGATGTACACGATCGCCACCAGGGACAGGGTGATGATCAGCCAGTCGAGACTGTGGCTGGCGTCCGGCACGATGGGCAGCATATAGCGGATAAAGCCATAGGCGCCCATCTTCAGCATGATGGCCGCCAGTATCACGGACCCGCCCGTGGGCGCCTCCACGTGGGCATCCGGCAACCATGTATGCACCGGCCACATGGGGACCTTCACTGCGAAGGCGATCAAGAAGGCAAAAAAGATCAACACCTGCGCCGTCTGTCCGATGGCGGCGCCGTAGTACTCCAGGATATTGAAACTGCCGGTCTGGAAGCGCAGATACAGTATCGCGACCAGCAGGAATACCGAGCCCAGGAAGGTATACAGAAAGAACTTGATGGTGGCGTAGACCCGCCGCGGCCCGCCCCAGATACCGATGATCAGGAACATGGGGATGAGCATGCCTTCCCAGAACACATAAAAAAGGATGGCGTCCAGAGCGCAGAACACACCGATCATGAGCCCTTCCATGATCAGGAATGCCGCCATGTACTGGGCAAGCTTGTACTCGATCACCTCCCACCCGGCAATGACCACCAGCACCGTCATCAGGCTGGTGAGCAGGATCAGCGGCACCGAGATCCCGTCCACGCCCAGGTGATAGTTGATATTGAACGGTGCGATCCACGGCACGTTCTCCACGAACTGCATGTCGTAGCTGCCGCGGTCGAAGTCGGTGAACAGCGGGATGGTGAAGATGAACGTCACCAGGGCGAAGATCAGTGCCGTCCAGCGCACCGCGTTCTGGTTGCCCCTGGCACCGGCGAACAGCACGGCGATGCCGCCGATGATGGGCAGCCAGATGGTCAGGCTTAATAAGGGTGCGCCGTTGAACATCGCTTATCCTACAAACCAGCCGTGAACATAAAAAGTGAGCAGCAGCAGCAGGCCGATGATCATGGCGAAGGCATAGTGGTACAGATATCCCGACTGCACCTGACGGACGACGGCGGCGATGCGCCCGATGCCGTTGGCGGTACCGTTGACGATGGCCCCGTCGATCACCGTTTCGTCACCGGACTTCCAGAACAGCCGCCCCAAACGACGCCCTCCGGCGGCGAACAGGAACTCGTTCAGTTCATCAAAGCCGTATTTACGGTCGAGGATGGTATACACCACGCCGAAGCGCGCCTTGATTGCATCGGCGATGCCCGGGCGCAGCATGTAGATCGCCCATGCCGTCACGATACCCGCCAGGGTGAGATAGAACGGCAGCGCCTTGAAGCCGTGGATGAGAAAATCAATGGGCGTGGGAGAGTATGCGCCGATGGCGGACAACACGTCGTGTTTCGGCAGCACTTTGATGGCGTCGCCGAAGTAGCCGCCGAACAGTATCGGCACGATGGTGAGCATGCCAATGAGCACCGAGGGAACGGCCAGCAGGATCAACGGTCCGGTCACCACGGCGGGGGATTCACTCAGGTGCTGACGGGTGTGGTCGTCGAAACGCTCTTTTCCGTGAAACACAAGAAAGAACATGCGGAAGGTGTACAAGGCGGTGACGAA
This sequence comes from uncultured Gammaproteobacteria bacterium, assembly GCA_964463055.1. Taxonomy (GTDB): domain Bacteria; phylum Pseudomonadota; class Gammaproteobacteria; order CAWJPQ01; family CAWJPQ01; genus CAWJPQ01. The sequence continues at coordinate 15,540 of CAYXAX010000028.1, forward strand.
CACGCAGGATACCACGGCGAAATAGGCGAAGCCGCTGCCGGGCAGTACCGACTCGTGGACCGCCTCGATGATGGCGTCCTTGGAAAAGAAGCCGGAAAAACCGGGAAAGCCCACCAATGCCAGGGAGCCGATCAATGCCGTCCAGTAGGTCACCGGCATGTACTTGCCCAGGCCGCCCATGCGGCGGATGTCCTGTTCATGGTGCATGGCGATGATCACCGAACCGGCCGCCAGGAACAGCAGCGCCTTGAAAAAGGCGTGGGTCATGAGGTGGAAGATCGCGGCGCTGTACGCCGAGGCCCCCAGGGCCACCGCCATATAGCCCAGCTGGGAGAGCGTAGAGTACGCCACGATACGCTTGATGTCGTTCTGGACAATGCCCACCAGGCCCATGAACAGCGCCGTGATGGCGCCGATCACCAGCACCACGCTGAGCGCCGTCTCGCTGAGTTCGAACAGCGGCGACATGCGCGCCACCATGAAAATACCCGCCGTCACCATGGTGGCGGCGTGGATCAGTGCCGAAATGGGCGTCGGGCCCTCCATGGAATCCGGCAGCCAGACATGCAGCGGGATCTGGGCGGACTTGCCCATGGCCCCGATGAACAGCAGGATGCAGATGACGCTCATTACCGACCAGTGCACCCCCGGCATGACCTCCATGGTGAGGTTGGACTGCAGGTTCGCGGCGGTAAACACATCGTGATAGTCCAGGCTGTTGAAATACATCACCACGGCGGCGATACCCAGGATAAATCCGAAGTCCCCGACGCGGTTGACGAGAAACGCCTTCAAGGCCGCATAGTTCGCCGACTCCTTGTGATACCAGAAGCCGATCAGCAGGTACGACACCAGACCGACCCCCTCCCAGCCGAAGAACAGCTGCAGGAAGTTGTTGGACATGACCAGCATCAGCATGAAGAAGGTGAACAGCGAGATGTAACTGAAAAAACGCTGATAACCGGGGTCATCGCGCATGTACCCGACGGTATAGATATGCACCATGAGGGAGACGAAATTGACCACCACGATCATCAGCACCGTGAGCTTGTCCATCAGGAACCCCACCTCGAAGTGGATCCCAGCGCTCACCATCCATGTATACAAGGTGGCGTCAAACGCCGGCGCGCCCTGCAGGCCGATGCGGTAATAGGCCACCACTGAAGTCAGGAACGACAGCGTTACACCGAGGATGGTGGCCCAGTGCGCCCCGGCGCGGCCGACGCGTTTGCCGAACACACCGGCGATTATCGCCCCCGCCAGGGGCGCCAGGACGATGATCAGACACAGCAGCATCATCGTCGGCTATCCCTTCAACATATCCAGATTCTGCACGTTGATGGTGTGCCTGTTGCGAAACAACACCACCAGTATGGCAAGGCCGATGGCCGCCTCGGCAGCCGCCACCGTCAGGATAAAGAACACGAATACCTGGCCGGCGCTGTCACCCAGATAGTGGGAGAAGGCGATGAAATTCAGATTCACCGCGAGAAGCATCAGCTCGATGGCCATGAGCAGGATGATGACATTCTTCCGGTTGAGGAAAATGCCGGCCAGGCTGATGCAGAACAGGATCGCCCCCAAGACCAGAAAGTGTGTCAGCGTAATTGACATGACCCTTGATAATGTCCTTGTATTTGATTACGCGGCGCATATCCGCACCGCCGCAAATTCATGGCGGCGCCGGCGCGATGCCCATGATACTGGAATACGCCCGAGCAGGCTCGGCAAAATCCAGATCCCCCCATGATTCGTTCTTTAGCCTTCCCTTGCCTGTTGGTCTTCCCTTTGCGAAGCGGGCATTTTGATTATGCGTATGCGATCACCGCGCTTGACGTCCACCTGCTCACTCGGATCCTGGTACTTGGTATACGGGCGCCGCCGCATGGTCAGGGCGATGGCCGCCACGATGGCCACCAGCAGTATGGCCGCCGCAAGCTCGAACGGGTACAGATACACCGTGTACAGCACCCGCCCCAGTTCCTTGGTATTACTGTAACTGGCGCTGTGCGCGACGGGCTGGCTGAAGCGGCCCTGTCCGAACACACCGGAGGCCACCACCATGGCCATCTCCACCAGCATGGCCACGGCGACCAAGGCACCGACCGGCAGGTAGCGTATAAAGCCCTCACGCAGCGGCGCCAGATTGATGTCCAGCATCATCACCACAAACAGGAACAACACCATCACCGCCCCGACGTAAACCAGCACCAGGATAATGGCCAGAAACTCCGCCTCCAGCAGCAGCCAGATAGCGGCACTGGTAAAGAAGGCCAGGACCAGGAACAGGACGGCGTGCACCGGATTGCGTACCGTGATGACGGCCGTGGCCGACAGGCACAACAGGGCGGCGAAGGTATAAAAGATGACCGATTGAAAATCCATTGATCCGTTTTTGTCCCGGGCTCTACATCAAGTCTTCATCAGCGGTACGGCGCATCCTGCAGGCGATCGGCGGCGATCTCTTTTTCGTATTTGTCGCCGATCTCGAGGAGCCTGTCCTTGGTCATTATATTCTCACCGCGCTGCTCAAAGTGATATTCGAAGAGACGTGTCTCCACAATGGAGTCCACCGGACACGACTCCTCACAGAACCCGCAATAGATACACTTGAACAGGTCGATGTCATAGCGCGTGGTGCGCCGGGTGCCGTCGTCCCGCTCCTCCGACTCGATGGTAATGGCGAGGGCCGGGCATACCGCTTCGCACAATTTACATGCGATGCAGCGCTCCTCCCCGTTGGCGTATCTGCGCAAGGCGTGCAGCCCGCGAAAGCGCGGCGATTGCGGCGTCTTTTCCTCAGGGTACTGAACGGTGATCTTTTTGGCAAAAAAATACCGCCCCGTCAGCATCAGTCCCCGCACCAACTCCCACAGAAGCAGGCTCTTGACATAGCGTTGGATCGCTTTCATGACACCTCTCCCATTAACTGAACCACGGCCCCATGCGGCCTAGCACCATGGCGCCCACCACCAACAGCCACACGATGGTAATGGGGATGAAGACCTTCCAACCCAGACGCATGATCTGGTCGTAACGATAGCGCGGGAACGTGGCCCGGAACCACAGAAACAGGAACAGCAACGCGGCGGTCTTGAATATCAGCCAGCCGATGCCCGGGACCCAGGAAAACAGCCCGTCCAGCACCGGTATGCCCTCGAACGGCGACAGCCAGCCGCCGAGAAAAAAGATACTGGTCAGCGCCGCGATGAGGATCATATTGGCGTACTCGGCGAGGAAGAACAGCGCGAACGACATCCCCGAGTACTCCACGTGGAAGCCGGCAACGATCTCCGACTCACCCTCCGCCACGTCGAACGGCGCGCGGTTGGTCTCGGCGATACCGGCGATGAAATAGACCAGGAACAGGGGCAGCAGCGGCAGCACGAACCAATGAATCATGTTCCCGTCCTGGGCAAGCACGATCTGTTGCAGGTTGAGGCTGCCGCCGGCGATCAGCACGCCCACCAGGGCGAAACCCATGGCGATTTCATAGGAGACCATCTGCGCCGCCGAGCGCAGCGCACCGAGAAATGCATACTTGGAGTTGGATGCCCAGCCGGCGATGATGACCCCGTAGATGCCCATGGAGGTGAGTGCCAGAATATAGAGCAGTCCGGCATCGATGTCCGATACCACCATGCCCTCGCCGAAGGGCACCACGGCCCACGCCGCCAGGGCCGGTGCCAGGGCCAGTAACGGTCCCAACATAAACAGGAAGCGGTTGGAGTTGGTGGGGATGATGATCTCCTTCATCAACAGCTTCAACCCGTCGGCGATGGGCTGCAGCAGCCCGCGCGGGCCGACACGGTTGGGCCCGATACGCACCTGCATGTAACCGATCACCTTGCGCTCCGCCAAGGTCAGATAGGCCACCGAGAGCATGATCGGCACCACGATGGCGACGATCTTCAGAATGATCTGCAGCACCACCGGCAGTGCGATCCAGAGCTCTCGTAATGAATCCATTACAATCGTATCGTCATTTCGTATTGAGATTGCTTCCGCAGCAGATGCCGGAAGACCCTATATCATTTTTATAAAATAAATAATTTATGCCGGACGCAGTTCCACGCCGGCGGTGCTGGCGCCCAGGCGCCGCGTCCCCGGCAGCGCCGATGGTATCAGCACACAGCCGTCCGGTATACGGTCGTCCAGCACTATGGGCAACAGCGCCTGCCCCTCCCCCTGGGTGGCCATTGCCTGCTGGCCCTCATCGAGGCCGAGGCGCCGGGCCAGTTCGCGATTGATGTAAATCGCCTCCTGGCGCGCATCCTGTGTCTGCTGCAGTGAAGGCGCCCGGCGCACGATACCGTCAACGGCATAGATAGGCACGTGGGAGATACGCATCAGGGCGCCGTTGCGTTTGCTCAGGGACGGCGGGCAGCGCCAGGTGATGGCATTGTCCGCCTTGGGCAGGCTGCCGCCGATGACACTGCGCAGTTCCTCCACCACATCCTGGCTGGTGACATAGTCGAACCCGGGGACATCGAGAAAGTTGCCGAGCACACGCAGCACCTTCCATCCGGGACGTGCTTCACCCAGAGGCTGCACCGTACCACTGAAGCCCTGCCACACACCCTCGGCGTTAATAAATGTGCCGGAGGTCTCGCTGAACGGCGTGATGGGCAACAGCACGTCGGCATACTCGAGCATCTCGTCGCTCTTAAACGCGCTGAGCGACACCACGAAGTCGGACGAGCGCAGCGCATTGAGCGCGCTCGACGGATCGGCCGTGTCGTATTCGGGCTCCACGTTGACCAGTACATAACCCTGGCGCGGCGCATCGGATAACATGGCCCGCGCATCCACACCGGTATCCTTCTCGCGGCGGCCGCCGGGCCCGCGGTGGGGCAGCGCACCGGCGATCCAGCCGCCGGCGGCATTGGCGCCCTCGCTGAGATAACCGAATCCGGCGCTGCTGCACGAAGCGATCAGGCCTGCCAGCGCCCGCAGGGTGGCAAACGCCGGGTGCGTCATGGCCAGGTTGCCCAGTATCACGGCGCTGTTTCTGGTCTTGTGCAGCTGCTGTGCGATGGCCGCGTGGGCATCACTGACCTTCACCCCCGCGAGCAGCCCCTGGAAGCCCTCGGGCGGCGTGAGCCCGGTGACGTTGAGCATCGCCGCCGCGACACCCGCCAGTTCGTGCTCCATCTGCACCGGGTCCACGGTGATGCGGGTATGCACGGGGAAATTGAAGTCATAGTTCACCGGGTTGATGAACATCATGCGCCCGCCTTTGAGCGCCGCTCTGCGCAGGCGGATGGCCGCCACCGGCTGTTCCTTGCGTATGTTGGAACCGATCAGCAATGCGGCGCCTAGGTCATCCAGCTTTTGCAGGGGTATGCCCAGAGACGGAAACGCCGGCGCCAGATCCTGGTCGCTGAAGTCGAGCTGGCGCAGGCGATGGTCGATATGCGCGCTGCCCAAACCGCGCATGAGTTTTTGCAGCAGATACATCTCTTCGGTGGTGGCGCTGGGCGATATCAGGGCACCCAGCCCGCCGGCGCCGCCGCGGGTCATCACCGATCTCAATCCGCTGACCGTGAACTGCAGGGCGGTCTCCCAATCGGTTTCACACCACTCCCCGTCCTGCTTGATCATCGGGGTCTTGAGCCGGTCACTGCTGTTCAGGCCCTGGTAACTGAAGCGGTCCCGGTCGGACAGCCAGGTGAGGTTCACGTCGTTGTTTTCCCGGGGCAGCACGCGCATCACCTCACCGTCGCGTATCTGCACCTGAATATTGGAACCCAGGCAGTCATGGGGCGCGGTGCTGTCGAAGCTCGTCAGCTCCCACGGCCGCGAGGTATAGCGATAGGGCTTGGATGTCAGCGCGCCCACGGGACACAGGTCGATGACGTTGCCGGAGACCTCGGAGGTCATGGCGTGCTCCACATAGGTGCCGATCTCCATATGCTCACCGCGGCCGGTGGCGCCCAATTCCATCAAGCCCGCCACCTCCTGGCCGAAGCGTACACAGCGGGTACAGTGAATACAGCGGGTCATATCGGTGGAAATGAGCGAGCCCAGGTTCTTGTCGCGCACCACGCGCTTGTTCTCGTTGTAACGGGACACGTCGCTGCCGTAGCCGACATTGATATGGCCGTCGCCGGAATAGCCGGCAGTCCCGTTGCCGCCGTAGGTGGAGATGATGCC
>CAYXAX010000029.1:0-21348 GCA_964463055.1 uncultured Gammaproteobacteria bacterium
GTCTCGGATTCATCGATGGCGTCGAACAGGGTCGGGAAGGCGTTGCACAGGCTGAAACAGCGCCGGCAGCCGTGGCAGATGTCGAACACCCGGGTCATCTCCGTCATCAGAGACGCCTCGTCGTAGAACGCCGGGTTGCGCCACTCCACGGGGTGGCGGGTAGGTGCCTCTAGGCTGCCCTCCCGGTGACCGGTGGCTTGGCCGGGTGACTGTGACATGGTCTATGCTATCGCCTGTGGAGATGGGGTTTCGTTACGCTCAGGCCGACCGTTCGGGGCCGGCGGATACCCGACCCCGCCCGTTCCGTTGCGGTCCCGATCAGTTGCCCAAGGTGTCCAGGGACTTCTGAAAGCGATTGGCGTGGGAGCGCTCCGCCTTCGCCAAGGTCTCGAACCAGTCCGCGATCTCGTCAAAGCCTTCCTCGCGGGCGGTCTTGGCCATGCCGGGATACATATCGGTGTATTCGTGGGTCTCGCCGGCGATCGCCGCCTTCAGATTGTTCTCGGTATTGCCGATGGGCAGTCCGGTGGCCGGGTCGCCGACGCTCTCCAGGTATTCCAAGTGGCCGTGGGCGTGGCCGGTCTCTCCCTCCGCCGTGGAGCGAAACACTGCGGAGACATCGTTATAACCTTCCACGTCGGCCTTGGATGCGAAATACAGATAGCGCCGGTTGGCCTGGGATTCGCCGGCGAAGGCCGCCTTGAGATTGTCTTCCGTTTTGCTGCCTTTAAGTGCCATGGTATTGACCTCCTGAAAACTCGATAAATATAAGTTACGTTGATTTGCCGCTGTGTTTTTAGAATAAGTCTAAATCAGAGATAACTTTACCCGACCTTCCGGGACCCTGTCAAGCCTGCGGCGGACCCCGGCCGATCACCTGGTCGTGTGAATAAACCCGCGCACCTTCATTGACCCCCCGGCGTCCTTTAGGGTAACTTTCTACCCTTCCCGGTGGAGGTGTATTTTGGCAAAGAAAAAGGCCATTCCCGACTTTGAAACGGCCCTGAACGAACTCGAGTCCCTGGTGGAGCAGATGGAACAAGGCGACATGGGATTGGAGGAATCGCTCAAGGCGTTCGAACGCGGCATCGTCCTCACCCGCAGTTGTCAGCAAGCGCTCAAAGAAGCCGAACAAAAGGTCCAGATTTTACTGGAAAGGGATGGTAAGACCGACATTGAACCGCTGGATGACGCCGAGGAAGCTATTGAAGCACCACAGGGCTGACGACGGCCGGCGGGCCGCCGATACACGGTCGCGCACGTCCACGCCGGCGACCCGGCCCTGACGCCATTGATCATCGCCCCCTCCCCGATACCTCCCGCTGTCCCCGTGAACACCCGTGGGATTTGAGGCGACCTGCGGCAGCAAAGCCGGCGGGAGCGGTGATATTCACGACAATGATGATTGAACACAGATGGAAAACACATTCAAGACTTGGATATCCCATTACCAGGCCCAGGCCGAAGCCGCCCTGGAGCGCTACCTGCCGACACCGTCACAAAAGCCCGCCAGGCTTCACGAGGCCATGCGCTATTCGGTGCTCGGCGGCGGCAAGCGCATGCGCCCGCTGCTGACCTATGCCGCTGGCGAGGCCGTGGGCGCCGACCCGCGGGTGCTTGACGCCCCCGCCTGCGCAGTGGAAATGATCCACGCCTATTCCCTGATTCACGATGACCTGCCGGCCATGGACAACGACGACCTGCGCCGCGGCAAACCCACCTGCCACAAGGCCTACGATGAAGCCATGGCGATCCTGGCGGGAGATGCACTGCAGGCACTGGCGTTTGACCTGCTGGCCCGTGAACCGAACCTGGCGGTATCGGCGGCGCGCCGCGTACAGATGATCGAGACCCTGTCCCAGGCCAGCGGTTCGCTGGGCATGGCGGGGGGGCAAGCCATCGATCTGGCCGCCGTCGGGCAGCGTCTTAGCGTGGAAGAACTGGAGGATATGCACCGTCACAAGACCGGTGCGCTGATCAGCGCCAGCTGCAGGCTGGGCGCCTTGGCTCAGGAAACGGCCGATGAGTCGTCCATGACCGCCTTGACCCAATTCGCAGACTGCATCGGCCTGGCATTTCAGATCCGCGACGACATCCTGGACGTGGAGGGCGATACCGCCTCGCTGGGCAAACCCCAGGGCTCGGACATGGCCCGCGACAAACCCACCTACCCCGCCATCGTGGGGCTCGCCGAGTCCAAACGCATGGCCGCCGACCTCTACGAGCGGGCGCTTCAATATGTGTCCCCGCTGGGTGAAAAGGCCACTGCCCTGCGTCACCTGGCCGCGTATATCATTCAGCGACAGCAATAGTTGATACGGTCAGTTGCATCGCAACTCATATGACGACATTATTAGCGATTACTCTGACGCAATAAGGGATTGATACGCATGTCCATAGGCCGCCCACGCTTTCCACTGCTCGAAACCGTTGACACCCCGGAACAGCTGCGCAAGCTGCCGGAGGACCAGTTGCAGACCCTGGCCGGGGAGCTGCGCGCCTTTCTCATCGATACGGTATCGCGCACCGGGGGGCATCTGTCCGCGGGTCTGGGCACGGTGGAGCTGACCATCGCCCTGCATTACATCTACAACACGCCTTACGACCGCCTGGTGTGGGACGTGGGCCATCAGGCCTATCCCCACAAGATCCTCACCGGGCGCCGCGAACGCATGCCGACCCTGCGTAAAAAAGACGGACTGTCCGGATTTCTCAAGCGCGCTGAGAGTCCCTATGACACATTCGGTGCGGGCCACGCCAGCACTTCCATCAGCGCCGCCCTGGGCATGGCCGTCGCCGCGCGCCTGGCTGGTGAAGACCGTCACGTGGCCGCCATCATCGGTGACGGCGCCATGACCGCCGGCATGGCCTTCGAGGCCATGAATCACGCCGGTGACATTGACGCCGACCTGTTGGTGGTGCTGAACGACAACGATATGTCCATCTCGCCCAATGTGGGCGCCATGTCCAATTACCTGGCGCGATTGATGTCCGGTCCGCTCTACGCCAGCGTGCGGGAACGCGGCAAGCGGGTATTGAACACGGTTCCCCAGGTAAAAGAGCTAGCGCGCCGCGCTGAGGAACACGTCAAGGGCATGATGGTCCCCGGCACCCTGTTCGAAGAACTCGGCTTCAACTATATAGGGCCCGTGGACGGCCACGACCTGACCACGCTGATCACGACCCTGCGCAATCTGCGCACCCACAAAGGCCCGCAGCTGCTTCACATCATCACCACCAAGGGCAAGGGCTTCAAACCCGCCGAGGACAATCCCATCACCTACCACGGTGTCACGGTGTTTGACCCGTCCACCGGCAAGATGGAGGCCAAAAAACCCAGCGGCCCCACTTACACCCAGATCTTCGGCGACTGGCTGTGTGACATGGCGGCGCGCGACCCGCGCCTGGTGGGTATCACTCCCGCCATGCGCGAGGGCTCAGGGCTGATGAAGTTCTCCGAGCAGTTTCCCGACCGCTATTTCGACGTGGCCATCGCCGAACAGCATGCCGTCACCCTGGCGGCGGGGATGGCCTGTGAGGGCTTCAAACCCGTGGTGGCCATCTATTCCACCTTTCTACAGCGCGGCTACGATCAGCTCGTCCACGACGTGGCGCTGCAGGACCTGCCGGTACTGTTCGCCATCGACCGCGCCGGCATCGTAGGCCCCGACGGCCCCACCCACGCAGGCAACTTCGACCTGAGCTATCTGCGCTGTATCCCTAACATGGTGATCATGGCCCCGGCGGACGAAAACGAATGCCGCCAGATGCTCTATACCGGTTTCCTGCACAACGGTCCCTGCGCCGTGCGCTATCCCCGCGGCACAGGCCCGGGCGTGGCGCTGCAGCAGGACATGTCCGCGCTGCCCCTGGGCAAAGGCCAACTCCTACGCAAGGGCGACAAGGCCGCCATCCTCGCCTTCGGCACCATGTTGGCGCCGGCCATGGCGGCCGCCGAGCAATGCGACGCCACAGTGGCCAACATGCGCTTCGTCAAGCCCCTCGATGAACAGCTCATTCTGCATCTGGCCGCCACCCATGAACTCCTCATCACCGTGGAGGAAAACGCCGTGATGGGCGGGGCAGGCAGCGCCGTCAACGAATGCCTAGCCGCCCACGGCGTCACCATACCCGTAATAAATATGGGTATTCCCGATGACTTCGGTAATCATGGCAGCCGCGATGAGCTGCTCAGCGAGTGCGGCCTGGACGCCAGCGGCATCCTGCGCGCTTTCAGCGGCTTTTTTGGCAGCGAGACTTGTCAAATAGTCCAATCTCATTTAAATTCCTAGTGTTTTAGTCAGGAATATGGCACCACGTTACACACTCAAGGTGGTGAGCGACTTCGCGGCCGCTCACCAGTTACGCGGCTACCCCGGTGAGTGCAGCCGCCTGCACGGTCATAACTGGAAACTCGAGGTAGAAGTACAGGCGACCGAGCTCGATGACATCGGCATGGGTGTTGATTTCAAGGCCATCAGGCAGGCCGCCCGGCATGCCTCGGACCGTTTGGATCACCGCCATCTCAACGAGCTCGAGTCTTTCAAGGAGTTGAACCCGACCGCCGAAAACATCGCCTCTTATCTGTACAGAGAGATTTCCGGGCAATTGAACGGCCCTCGTATACGCGTCGTTGCGGTGACATTATGGGAAACGGAACGCGCCTGTGTACGCTACACAGAGGAATAAGCATATGAATCCTATTACCCGAATGAAGCCCAAGAGCGGCGACATCGCTGACGTGCAGAGCTCGCCCGATACTCGGCGCATCCCCATCAACAAGGTAGGGATCAAGCACATCCGCCACCCCGTGCGCGTCAGCGACCGCAACGGCGGCGAGCAGCACACCATCGCCATGTTCAACATGTACGTGGACCTGCCGCACAATTTCAAGGGCACGCACATGTCACGCTTCGTGGAGATCCTCAATCTTCACGAACGGGAGATCACCGTGGCGTCGTTCAAGGACATGCTGACCGAGATGACCCACAAGCTCGACGCGCGCTCGGGCCATATTGAAATGCGCTTTCCGTATTTCGTGAACAAGAAGGCGCCGGTCTCCGGTGTGGAAAGCCTGCTGGACTATGACGTCACCTTCATCGGCGAGCTCAGCGGAAAAGAGGCGCACATGGACATTCACGTCGTGGTGCCCGTCACCAGCCTGTGTCCGTGCTCGAAGGAAATCTCCAATTACGGGGCCCACAATCAGCGCTCCCACGTCACGGTGAACGCGCGCATTCAAGGCTTCGTGTGGATCGAGGAACTGATCGATATCGTCGAGTCGGAGGCTTCCTGCGAAGTCTACGGCCTGCTCAAGCGCCCCGACGAGAAGTATGTCACCGAGCGCGCATACGACAATCCCAAGTTCGTGGAAGACATGGTGCGCGACGTGGCCCACCGCCTCGAACAGGACGACCGCATCATTTCCTACGTGGTGGAATCGGAAAACTTCGAGTCCATCCACAACCACTCCGCCTACGCGCTGGTGGAACGGACTAAGGAATAAACACAGTTCCGAGTTGCGGGTTTTTCGAGTTTCGCGTTGTGGTGCGGCCTGCCGGCCGCGACTAATTGAATCCCCTCATCCCAACCTTCTCTGTGAGGGAGAAGGTGTGGTTAACTCGAAACTTTTCAGTTAAAGCCAACAAAGTTGGCTTTAACTGAAGTGCTCGTACCCCCCGGCAGGCAAAACATATTCCCGCCCATCATCATACCGGCAGCGCAGCCCTCTATCCGACTCGATCACCCCGACACAGGCGGATGGGCACGATAAAGCCGCCAGCGCCTTTTCCGCCGTGTCAGCGTTGTCTGGCGCAACCGTAAAACACAACTCATAGTCGTCGCCCGCGGTAAGCGCCAGTTCCAGTCCGCGTTCCCTGTCGCCATCACCGTCCATGAAATCCCTCAACCAGGGAGACACCGGTACGCGCTCGATATTGAGCACCGCGCCAACCCCGCTGGCCTCGAGCACATGTCCCAAGTCGGCGATGAGGCCGTCGGATACGTCAATGGCAGCATGGGCCAGATCCCGCAATGCCTGGCCCTCACGCAGGCGCGGCCGGGGGCGATTGAGACGCGCCAGTACGGCGGCCTGGGCCGCCGGGGAAAGCCGCACGGCCTTCTCCAGGGCGAGCAGCGCCAACCCGGCGTCGCCCAATGCCCCCGTGACATAGATCAGGTCGTGCACCCGGGCGGTGTGCCTGTATATAGCGCGCCCCACGGGTATCAAGCCGTGGGCCTGGATAGTGATGGAAAGCGGACCGCGACTCATGTCGCCGCCGACCAGCGCCACGCCGTATTCATCGGCGAGTGACACCACGCCGGTGCTGAATCCCGCCACCCACTCCGGGTCCGCCTCCGGCAGCGTCAATGACAGCGTGATCCAGGCCGGATCGGCCCCCATGGCGGCCAAGTCACTGAGGTTCACTGCCAGGGCCTTATAGCCAATGTCCTCGGCGTCGGTCTCCGTGGGAAAGTGCACCCCTTCCACCAGGGTATCCATGGAGACCACCAGTTCGCGGTCTGCCGGGACGCGCAACACCGCGGCGTCATCCCCGCTCCCCCGCACCACATCGGGACGCTTCGCGCCGGGACGCTTGAAAAAGCGGTCGATCAATTCAAACTCGGATAGGGGCATGGATATAAAAGTTGCGGCTGTCGATCTCCGAAACTGCAATCACATCAGTTCAACGCGGCCGGGGTCTCCGTGGTCCGGGTTTTCTGGGCCAGTTTATCCAGGATACCGTTGATGTACTTATAGCTGTCGTGGGCACCGAATGTCTTGGCCAGGCGGATCGCCTCGTTGATGACCACGCGGTAGGGGATCTCGAATCGATACAACAGCTCATAGGCGCCGATCAGCAGTACCGCCCGCTCCACGGGGTCCACCTCATGGAAGGCCCGGTCGAGCAGAGGGGCGATGCTTGTCTCCAGTTCTGCGGACCGCTCCACGCTGCCGCGGAGCAGTTCACGCAGGTAAGGCACATCGACTTTGTCCATGTCATAGTCGGCCTCGAATTGAGTCTCGATATCGCCGATTTCCTGTTTACTGATCTGCCATTGATACAGTGCCTGCACAGCAAAACGGCGCGCGCGGCTGCGGGCGTGATGCGGGTTGGCGGGTGCCGGTTTTTCCTGCGCCATCATCGTTCAATCATCACCACGGGCGATGCGCCGTGAAAGACTGACCATCTCCATGGCACACAGCGCGGCGTCCGCGCCCTTGTTTCCCGCCTTGGCGCCGGAGCGCTCCACGGCCTGCTCGACGCTGTCCACGGTCAATACCCCGAACGACACCGGCAGATTGGCCTGCAGGGCCACCGTGGACAACCCCTGGGTGCAGGCGCCGGCGATATATTCAAAGTGCGGCGTGCCGCCGCGGATGACCACGCCAAGGGCAATGACTGCGTCATAGCGGCCGCTTTTCGCCAACTGCTGGGCGGCCAGCGGCAACTCGAAGGCCCCGGGGACGCGCACCAGGTGGATGTGCTCATTGGCTACGCCATGTCTGATCAGGGCATCGGTGGCACCGTTGATCAGCCGTTCCACGACGTACTCGTTGAAACGCGAGGCCGCAATCGCAAAGCGCGCATCGCTGGCCAGGTAATCGCCTTCCAGGGTCTTGATGTGGTTCATTGACATCCCTTGATAAATTGTATGCCGTTATAGTTTAGCTGTACGGTATGTATTCAACCACATCCAGACTGAAACCCGACACGCCGTGCATGCGCCGCGGGGTCCCCAGCACACGCATGCGGCGCACGCCGAGGTCATGCAGGATCTGGGCACCGACGCCGTAGGTCCGCAGCGCGGCGCTGTTGGGCGGACGCGGCGTGTCGACACCGTCCTCGCGCAGCTGATACTCCCTGACGCGTCGCAACAGTGTCTGCTCTTGCTCGGGCTCGCGCAGCACCACGATAACCCCCGCGCCCGCGTCGATGATGCGCCCCATGGCGTCGCGCAGAGACAGACCGGGGGCATCACGCTCCGCCTGCAGCAGATCGCGCAGGGTATCCTGCATGTGCACGCGGATAAGCACCGGCTCCTCGGCGTTGACTTCACCGAACACCAGTGCAAAGTGCAGGCGGTTGTTTATCCTGTCCCGATAGGTATGCAGACGGAACGTCGCCTGCTGGGTGGGCCAGTCGCACTCCGCCACCCGTTCAACCGTCGTCTCCCGCGCCAGGCGATAGCGAATAAGATCAGCGACCGTGCCGATCTTCAGTCCGTGCTGGGCGGCGAAGCGCTGCAGGTCATCGCGGCGCGCCATGCTGCCGTCCTCGTTGAGCACCTCGACGATAACGCCGGCGGGCTCCAGGCCCGCCAGTCGCGCCAGATCACAGCCGGCCTCGGTATGCCCGGCGCGTGCCAGCACGCCTCCCGGCTGGGCCATAAGCGGGAAGATGTGCCCGGGCTGTACCAGATCACCGGGCCTGGCGTTGCGGGCCACCGCCCGGCGCACGGTGGTGGCACGATCCGCCGCGGAAATCCCCGTGGTCACCCCCTCGGCCGCCTCGATGGAGACGGTAAAGTTGGTCAGGTGCTTGTCGTTGGTGTCGTTGACCATCAGGGGCAGGCGCAGCTGTTCGCAGCGCTCCCGGGTCAACGTCAGGCAGATCAGACCGCGGCCGTAGCGGGCCATGAAATTGATGTCCTCGGGACGCACGCGCTCCGCCGCCATCACCAGGTCGCCCTCGTTCTCCCGGTCCTCGTCGTCCATCAACACCACCATCCTGCCCTGGGCGAGCTCATGGACGATTTCATCAATGGTATTAAAGCCCGCGGGCGCGCCCTGCGCCGTATTCGTGGCGGCCGGGGACGGCATGTCTTGCTGGCCCATGTTGCGGGACAAATTCATTTCCTCAGCGTTATCGTGCACAGCATTACGGCGCTCAATCGACGGATCCGGCACTGCCGCCCTGGAGCAACCGCTCCAGATACCGCGCAATGATATCAACTTCGATGTTCACCCGCGCGCCCGCCGAAAGGCGGGCAAAGTTGGTAGCTTGCAGGGTATGGGGAATGACGTTCAACCCAACCTCTCTGCCGGAGACGTCATTGACCGTCAGGCTCACACCGCTGACGCACAAGGACCCCTTACGGGCGATATATTGTTCAAGGCCGGCGGGCACCTCGATGGTGAAGCGTTCGCAGCTGCCCTCCCGCCAACGTGCGGACACCCTGCCGACCCCGTCC
The DNA here is from genome assembly GCA_964463055.1 of uncultured Gammaproteobacteria bacterium. Taxonomy (GTDB): domain Bacteria; phylum Pseudomonadota; class Gammaproteobacteria; order CAWJPQ01; family CAWJPQ01; genus CAWJPQ01. The sequence goes on from CAYXAX010000029.1 coordinate 9,196, forward strand.
ACATGCCCACTTACCAGGTGACCGCCGAGGCGCGTGGTGGGCAGCATGGCCGCCTCCAGATTGACTTCATCGCCTGTCCCGCGCTCGCCCAGGGTTGTACACGCCAGGGTCTCACCGGACACATCAAAACTCAAACACCCGTGTCCGTGGTTCACCACGGTCAGGCACACCCCATCGACGGCGATGCTGTCGCCGACAGCCACGTCATCGGTGTCCAGGCGGCCTGCATCGATGGTGATACGGCGTTCATCTCCGGCGGGGTCCACGGCCGACACCGTACCCACCGCGGTCACAATACCGGTAAACATAGTCCTCGTATCATGTCTGCATACACAATCGCAGGCGGCCGGTCCCAGGTCGGGCGGTGACACGCAGGTCTTCCCCAACGCGGCGAACATCCATGAACTGCAGCGGGATGCACTGATCCATACCTTCGAGCCCGGGCAGATTGAACATGCCCCGCGCGCCATCACCCATGAGCTTGGGGGCGATGTAGATGATCAGTTCATCAATCAGACCGGCATTCAGCAAGGCGCCGTTCAACTGCGCTCCGGCCTCCACCAGTACATCGTTGACTTTACGTGCGGCAAGGCGCTCGAGCAACGCTTCAAGATCGACCCGCCCGCCCGCGCACGGCAGGACTTCCAGGACGACTTCATCGCCCAGTGTAGCACGGTGTGCGGCCTCGCCTGCGGCGGTGGCGATCAATGTTGTCCCGGACGGGGATAACACGCGTGCGTTTCCGGGCATCCTCAGGCGGCTGTCCACCACTACCCGCAGGGGCTGGCGCACGCCGCCGGTCGCACTTTGCTCGGCCGCGACGATCTCGGCATCACGCACTGTCAGCGCCGGGTCATCCATCAATACGGTCCCGATGCCGGTCAGTATGGCCGAGCTGCTCGCGCGCAGCACCTGAACATCGCGCCGCGATGCCTCCGACGTCACCCAGCGGCTGGCACCGTTCGCCATGGCGGTTCGCCCATCGAGACTGACGCCGATTTTACACCGCACGTAGGGTCTGCCGCGGCGCATGCGCGTCACGAATCCCCGATTCAACTCCTCGGCCTGCACCTCCATGACGCCGCACTCAACATCAATGCCGGCCGCCCGCAGTTGATCGAGCCCTTTGCCCGATACCTGGGGGTTGGGGTCCACCATGGCGGCGACCACTCGCGCCACCCCCGCGTCGACCAAGGCATGGCTGCAGGGGGGCGTGCGCCCGTGATGGCTGCACGGCTCCAGAGTAACATAGGCGGTGGCACCGCGTGCGCGCTCGCCGGCCTGGCGCAGGGCGTTGATCTCCGCGTGAGGCCCGCCGGCATAGGCGTGCCAGCCCTCACCTATTACCTCATCGTCACCGCCGACGAGAACGCAGCCGACGCGGGGATTCGGATCGGTGGTATACATACCCTTGGCGGCGAGCTGCAGGGCTCGCGCCATATGAAAATAATGACGGGGATTCATGGTGCCGGGGTCGATGGGGAATGAGCCGTAAACATGTCTGACGACGACGCGGCGTCAATCACCACCGCCCTCACCCGGCAGCAGCGACAGCTGCTGCTTTTTTACCTGCGGCGGCGGTTCCGCCTCCAACCGCTCGATTTCCTCGCGGAACGCGTTCACGTCCTGGAAGCTCCGATACACCGAGGCAAACCGCACATAGGCCACTTCATCCAGGTCACGCAGTTCCTCCATGACCCAATTACCCAGTTCCTGCGAGTCGACCTCGCGCTCACCTGAGGCACGCAGCTTGTGCTTGATGCGGTTGACCGCCGCGTCGATGCGGTCCGTGTCCACGGGGCGTTTCTCCAGCGCACGGGTCATGCCGCCGCGCAGCTTTTCCTCCTGAAACACTTCCCGGGTGCCGTCCTGTTTTACGATGCGGGGAAGCACCAACTCGGCGGTCTCGAATGTCGTAAAACGCTCGGCACAGGTCAGACACTCGCGGCGCCGACGCACGGCGTCGCCCTCATTGGCGAGTCGCGAGTCGATGACCTTGGTGTCGGCGGCGGCGCAGAATGGACAACGCATATGTCTTTATCGCCTCAGGATGAAACCATAATCCGGCGCATGGGGTGCTGCAGACGGATTTAATTCGCCTGTCGTATCTTGTGCTCATGGGAGGGGAGCGCTTTGCCGTAGACGGGAAAACGCCGGCACAGATCGATGACCTGCCCCTTGACCCGCTCGATGGTGGCGCGATTTTCGATGTCATCGAGGATGTCGCACATCCACCCCGCCAGTACCCGCACCTCCGCCTCCTTGAAGCCGCGGGTGGTCACCGCGGGCGTGCCGATACGCAGGCCACTGGTCACGAACGGCGAACGCGGGTCGTTGGGCACGGAATTTTTGTTGACGGTGATATGCGCCTCACCAAGGGCAGCGTCCGCGTCCTTGCCGGTGATACCCTTGTCGATGAGATCCATCAGAAACAGGTGGTCATCGGTCCCGCCGGAGACAATCTTGTAACCGCGCTCCATCACCACCGCGGCCATGGCGCGGGCATTGGCCAGCACCTGAGCCTGATACGCCTTGAAACCGGGCTCCAGCGCCTCCTTGAACGCCACCGCCTTGCCGGCGATGACATGCATCAGCGGTCCGCCCTGGGAACCGGGAAACACCATGGAGCTGATCTTCTTTTCGATGTCCGGGTTGGCCTTGGCGAGAATCAGCCCGCCGCGCGGTCCGCGCAGGGTCTTATGGGTGGTCGATGTGGTGACGTCGGCGATCTGCACCGGGCTGGGGTACAGGCCCGCTGCCACCAGGCCCGCCACGTGGGCCATGTCCACCACCAGATAGGCGCCCACCCGGTCGGCGATGTCGCGAAAACGCTGCCAGTCCACCACCCGTGAATAGGCGCTGAAGCCGGCGATGATCATGCGCGGCTGGTGCTGCGCGGCCAACGCCTCCACCTGCCCGTAGTCGATTTCGCCGGTGTCGTTGTTAAGGCCGTACTGCAGGGCGTTGAACAGTTTGCCTGAGAAGTTGACCTTGGCGCCGTGGGTGAGGTGGCCGCCATGGGCCAGACTCATGCCGAGAATGGTATCCCCGGGGTTGAGCAGCGCCATATACACGGCGGCGTTGGCCTGAGAACCGGAGTGCGGTTGTACATTGGCATAATCGGCGTTGAACAGCTGTTTCACCCGGTCGATGGCCAGCTGCTCAACCACGTCGACGAACTCGCATCCACCGTAATAGCGCTTGCGCGGGTAACCCTCGGCATATTTATTGGTCAGGACCGAGCCTTGGGCCTCCAGGACCCGAGGGCTGGTGTAATTCTCCGAGGCAATGAGTTCGATGTGCTCTTCCTGGCGCAGCGCCTCACCCTGCATGGCGGACCATAGATCAGGGTCATAGTCTGCAATGTGCATATCGTCTCTAAACATGCTGACTCCATTAAGGTGGGTGGGAAGACGGGATTCGTGACGTTACAGGATACCCAATTTCATGGTTGATTGCATTGCAATTCAGGCGGTTAGTTTCAAAGGACCGCTAAATACCCAATAAAATCAGCGACTCCTGCGGTAACACGATGACCGAGCGGATGTGACAGTTCAAACACAACATATTGTGTTTAACTTATACACTTCGGCGATTATACCACTATATCTAGATTTACCATTTGTGTTATGATCCTGTTCTGAAGCGCTTTGGCATTCCGAAAATGTCGGAATACTTTACATTTAGTCATCGCCCGAACCCGGATTGACAGCATAACATGCTGATATTAAATGTAATATAACGCATGGCACAGATAATGCGTACACTAGTAAGCGGGAGTGATGCCATCAGGCATCCTGGGGCATGACTATCTATAATATAAAAATGATTGATCCACACAGTGGTCACAGTAACTGCGCAGTCAGCTCCCGTACACCGCACTCTCACTTCGCGTACGTTACATTCCACCCCACTCTGTGGTTGCTGGCAAGGCGGCCGTTGCTGGATTTTTTATACTAATTAATATGTTATTGTAGGTTGATCCTTTGGCGCCTGAAGACGAACAAATAGAACATGCCACCAAGCGCAAAGTGCTGCACATGCTGGACAAGCTGCGGCAGACGGCGGGAGGCGCGGCACTTTACCAGCATATCGAGGGACTGCTGGGTGACCTGGAACACCACCACCAGATCACCGCAGAAGCCTATTACACCCTGCTGAGAAACCTGCTGGACAAGTTGGCGGATCAACCCTCCACCGATCCCGCCTTGCGCTCCCATCTCAAACTCATGCAGTTGAGCATGGCCTTGCCGGTGACGACCGCCGAGCTCATGCGCCTGGCGCAGACCCTGGAAGGTCTGCCCGGCGGAAACGGGCATCAACCCGCCGCCGGCGAGGACACGGGGAAGGCCTTGCATCAGATGATCCAAGATATGGGCCTGGAGGGCGGCGAAAAGAACGAGGGAAATACCCCGCCGCCGATCTTTGACGCGGCCGCCGATCAACAAGAGCCCCCCGCGTCTCCCCAGGGCGAACCCGCTCTGCAGGACGAGCAGCAAGGCCAGGTGGAACACCAGCGCCAGCGCTTTCAGGAGATACAAAAGACCCTGACTCAGCAAGTCACCGATGTAATGAAGCAGAACGAGGAATTCGGTGTTTTTCTCGAAGTTGAGTTGGAAGCCCTGCGTCAGGCTGGCGCCGTCCACGAGGTGGATACCCTGCGTCAGATGCTGTGCAGGGAGGTGGAAAAACTGCTGCAGCGCCACCGCTCACTGGCGGCCAAGCTCGACCGCAGTTACAGCTACCTGCAGATTATCGAGACCGATAGCCAACTGCTCACTGACGAGCTGACCCGCGTCCACTTGTTGAGTCTTACCGATGAGCTGACCGCGCTGCCGAATCGGCGCGCCTTTACCCGGCGCCTGGAAGACGAAGTGGCGCGCGTGCAACGCTATGGATATCCCTTGTCCCTGGCGCTGATTGATCTTGACGGCTTCAAGGGAATCAATGACTCCTATGGCCACCCGGTGGGCGATGAAGTACTGCGCACATTCTCCACCGGCATTCTGTCCATGTTCCGCCATCATGACATGGTGTCCCGCTATGGCGGGGAAGAGTTTGCCGTGCTGCTGCCCAACACCGACCTGGAAGGCGCCATGCGCGCCCTGCGCAAGGTGCAAAAGCGCGCCACCGAGACGACCTTTCAGTTCAACGGCACGGCCATGCAGATGCCCACCTTTTCCGCCGGGCTGGCCCTGTACAAACCCGGTGAGACGCCGGGCAATCTCATCGAGCGGGCCGACAGCGCCCTGTATCGCGCAAAGCGCCTTGGCCGCAACCGCATCGAGCAGGGATCCCACGAGTCCACCGATCGGGGACACCAATAACCGAACGCGGGGCATGCCCGCCCCTTCACGCCGCGCTCAATTGCGACTCCACCAATGCCTGGACAACACCCGTCCAGGCTTCGGCGAGATTGCGGCGGTTATAACCCCCGCCCCCCACGGCCAAAACCCGACCGGGACAATGGCGCGCGGCCATGTGACACAGCCGCGCGGCGGCATGGGCATGTGACCGGGCACTGAGATTCATGTGAGTAATGGGATCGCCCGCCAGGCTGTCGGCGCCGCACTGCAGCAGGATAAACTCCGGCTTCACCTGCTCGACGATGGTTTCTATTTTCGCCCACGCGGACAGAAATGCATCATCTCCCGCGCCGGGGCCCAGTGGAAAATTATGCTTGGTCCCGCGCGCCGCACCGCTGCCGGTCTCATCCGCCGCGCCGGTGCCTGGATAAAGATACTCGCCGTCCTCGTGGATATCCGCGATATACACCCGCGGATCGCTTTCGAATCCGTAGTAGACGCCGTCCCCGTGGTGGGCATCGATGTCCACATACAGCAGGCGCTGCAGACCGTAAGCCGTCATCAGGTGCTCCATCACCACGCCGCAGTCGTTGAACACGCAAAACCCCGCCGCGCCGTCGCGACGCGCGTGATGCAGACCGGCGATGGGCACAAAGGCATAGTGGCACTCGCCGACCATGAGCCGGGCGGCGGCATCCACCGCTGAACCGACCACGTGGGCAGCGGCCTCATAAACACCGGCAAACGCAGGCGTATCGCCGTAGTCCAGGAAACCCTGCCCGGTTTGCGACTGCGCCTTGACCCGCTCGACATATGCATGGTCATGAAAAAGCTCGATGGCCGCCTGCGTCGCCTCGACCGGTTCACGGACACACACCAGATCGCTCAACCCCAGCTTCTGGGCCCGATCCCAGAACGCCTCCATGCGGTCCGTCCCGAACGGGTGCCCGTGCCCGAACCCATAGGCGGCCAGCGCATCGCCGATATAGACACAGACTTTCGCGGGACCGGACATAGTGCAAGATAGGGCGTTTCGAGTTTCGAGTTGAGGGAGCGGCCTTCGGCCGCTGCTAATCGATTTTCCTCCCTAGAAACGCGTTTGTCGACCTGAGACCCGCGATCCCGGGTTCTTGAACCCGAAACCCGCGACTCGAAACGGTCTTATGGCCTGCTGTCCAGACCCTCGCCTTCTTTCTTGACCGGCATCAGATCGGCCTTGCTGACCCCAAGCAACAGGGCCAGGGAACTGGCGATATAAATGGAGGAGTACGTGCCCACCACGATACCGACGATCAGCGCCAGGGAGAAGTTGTGAATGATCTCGCCGCCAAACATATACAGGGCAATACACACCAGCAACGTGGTCAACGAGGTCATGATGGTACGCGACAGAGTCTGGTTGACCGAGACATTGATGACCTCAGTGGGCGTACCCTTGCGCACCTTGCGGAAATTTTCGCGAATCCGGTCGTAGACCACGATGGTGTCATTAAGGGAGTAGCCGATCACCGCCAGCACGGCGGCCAGCACGGTCAGATTGAATTCCAGTTGAAACACGGAGAACACCCCCACGGTAATGATCACGTCATGGATGGTGGCGATGATCGAACCGATGGCGAACCGGTACTCGAATCGAAAATAGACATAAACGAGAATTCCGAATAAAGCGGCAAGCATGGCGATGCCACCCTGCTCCGCCAGTTCACTACCCACCTGGGGACCGATAAATTCCACCCGCCGCAGCTCGACTTTATCGTTGCCGGACTGCTGCAGCGCCATAAGCACCTGGTCACTCAACTTTTGCTGGTCTTCGCCGTCCCGCGGAGCGATGCGGATCAACACATCCTTGGCGGTACCGAAATTCTGCACAATGGCCCCGGTAAAGCCGCTGCTGTTCAGCGTGCTGCGTATTTTGCCCATGTCCGCCGGCTTGTCGTAGCCGACCTCGAGCAGCGTGCCGCCGGTGAAGTCGATGCCGAAGCTCAGGCCGCGCACGGCGAATGCGCCCACTGAAATGAGAATCAGCAGCCCGGACACGGCGAACGCAACCATGCGCCGGCCCATAAAGTTGATATTTGCATTGTTCATGGAAAATGCCATAACGGCTTCCGCCCTCGGTCAGATCGTCAGTTTATTCAGCTTGCGGCCGCCGTAAATCAGATTGGCGATGGCCCGCGTACCCATGATGGCGGTGAACATGGATGTCAGAATACCAATGGACAGTGTCACGGCGAAGCCCTTGATAGGCCCGGTACCCAGACCGAACAATACCAGGGCGGCGATCAGGGTCGTGATATTTGAGTCGGCAATGGTGGCCATGGCCCGCTCATAACCGGCATTGATACTGGCCTGAGGGGTATTGCCGTTGCGCAGTTCCTCGCGTATGCGCTCGAAGATCAGTACGTTGGCATCCACGGCCATACCCACCGTCAGCACGATGCCGGCGATGCCCGGCAGTGTCAGGGTTGCCTGGAGCATGGAGAGGATCGCCACGATCAGCACCACATTTGCCGTCAACGCCAGGTCGGCAAGCACCCCGAAGAGCTTGTAGCGAATCACCATGAAGATGACCACCACCACGAAACCGATGACCGTGGACAAAAAGCCCTGGTTGATGTTGTCCTGGCCGAGGCTGGGACCCACGGTGCGCTCCTCGATGATGTCGATGGGCGCGGCCAGGGCGCCGGCCCTCAGCAGCAGGGCCAGGTTGCGTGCTTCGTCTGAGCCGTCCAGGCCGGTAATCTGGAAGCGCTTGCTGAATGCATCACGGATGGTGGCGACATTGATGACCTGCTCCACCTTTTTGGTGGTCTTCACCGGTTTGCCGTCGACCATATGCGTCTCGGTCTTGTGCTCGATATACACCACGCCCATGGGGTGACCGATGTTCTCCTGGGTGGTCTTGGCCATCTTTCTGGAACCGTTGCTGTCCAGGGTCACGAACACGGCCGGTGACCCGCTTTGCTGATCAAAGCCCGACGACGCATCGATAATCTGGTTGCCGGTAACGATGACCTGCTTTTTCAACAGCACCGGATTGCCGCTGCGGTCGTGATATAACCGCGCACTGGGGGGTACGCGGCCGGCCACGGCGTCCTGCACGTCGTGGGCGGTATCCACCAGGCGGAACTCCAGCGTCGCGGTGGCGCCCAGAATCTCCTTGGCCCGCGCGGTGTCCTGTACGCCGGGCAGTTCCACGACGATGCGGTCCTGCCCCTGGCGCTGGATCACCGGTTCGGCCACGCCCAGTTCATTGACGCGGTTACGCAACGTGGTGATATTCTGTTCCAGCGCGAATTCTCGGGTCTGCTTCAATTCCTTGGCGCTGATATTGACCCTCAGGAGATACTCCTTGCTGCCGGTCTGCGGTTCGTTCAACAGCAGATCCGGGTATTCCTTGCCGACGAGCTTATTGGTTGCCTCAAGATCCTGCGCGTTGCGCAGCTTGATGACGACGTCGGCGTCACGGGACGTGCCGATATCGAGATAACGAACCCTGTTCTCCCGCAGCAGCGAACGGATGTCGCTTACATAACGCTCCTTGGCCTGATCCACCGCCGCCTTCATGTCCACCTCCATAAGGAAGTGCACGCCGCCGCGCAGATCGAGACCCAGGTACATTGGGGCCGCGTTGATCGCCCTCAGCCACTTCGGCGTGGCCGGCGCCAGATTGAGCGCCACCACATAGGTGTTGTCCAGACTGTCACGGATGGCCTGCTTGGCCTTGAGCTCCGTCTCGGTATCCCTGAACCGCACCCGCAGGCTTTTCCCACTGTGCTCTATGGACTTGACTGGCAGATTGTCATGCTTCAGGAGCTCGCGGATCTTGTTCTCCACGTCGGCGCCTATGCCGCCGGAGCGGGACGTGGAGATTTGCACCGCCGGGTCGTCACCGTAAAGGTTTGGCAGCGCATAGATGCAGCCCACCACGATAACGGTAAGGACGAGAATATACTTCCAAAGAGGATACTGATTCATAGGACGGGCGGATCAGCCGGCTCGATTCACCGGTTTATACGTCCCCTTGGGCAGGACGGAGGCGACGGAGCCCTTCTGCACGCGCACCTCGATTCCCTTGGCGACCTCGACGATCACAAAGCTCTCTTCCACCTGGGTGACTTTACCCAGCAGACCGCCGGACGAAACGACCTCATCACCCTTGGCCAGGGCCTCGACCATCTGTTTGTGCTGTTTGGCGCGCTTGATCTGCGGGCGCAGCAGCAGGAAATACAACATGCCCACGAATACCATCAGCATCACGATGTTGAATACGCCCGTGGTCGCGACATTGGGGCCGCCGCCCTGGGCCCAGGCATCGGAAATGAAAAAACTCATGGATTGCTCCCTCTCAGTATCCCTGATATTTGTCAGCCGGGTATTATGACACAGCCGGCATGCTTTGCGCGCGCCCGGCGTGGAAGGCATCGACAAATTTCCCCAGTGTCCCGGCCGCGATGGCCTGCCGCAGCCCCCTCATGAGCCCCTGGTAGAAATGAACATTGTGGATGGTATTCAGGCGGGCGCCGAGGATTTCGTTGTTCTGGGCAAGGTGGCGCAGGTAGGATCGAGTGTAATTCATACACGTGTAACAATCGCATGCTTCGTCCAGGGGTCGGGTATCGCGGGCATAACAGCTGTTGCGGATACGTACTTCACCGGTACTCACAAACAGATGGCCGTTGCGGGCGTTGCGCGTGGGCATGACGCAATCGAACATATCCACGCCGCGCGCCACCGCAGCGACGAGATCCTCCGGGGTACCCACGCCCATGAGATAGCGCGGGGCATGCGCCGGCATGCGCGGCGTGATCCAATCGATGATGCGCAGCATATCGGCCTTGGGCTCACCCACGGACAGGCCGCCGATGGCGTAGCCGTCAAACCCGATCTTCATCAATCCCTCCAGTGAGGCAGCGCGCAGTTCCTCGTATACCCCCCCTTGAATGATTCCGAACAGGCTGGTGGCATGCGCGCCATGGGCCTCACGGCAGCGTCCGGCCCAACGCAGGGACAACTCCATCGATTCGCGGGCATGCTCCGGCGTGGCCGGATACGCCGTACAGTCGTCCAGGCACATGATGATATCGGCCCCCAGGCGGTGTTGAATCTCCACCGCGGACTCGGGACTGAGAAAGACACGATCGCCGTCCACGGGCGAAGCGAAGGTGACGCCTTCCTCCGCCAGGGTACGCCGGTCACACAGGCTGAATACCTGAAATCCCCCCGAATCCGTCAGGATGGGTCCGTCCCAGTGCATAAATCCATGCAGACCGCCGTGATCGGCAACCACCTCGGCGCCGGGCCGAAGCATCAAATGAAAGGTGTTGGCCAGAATCATCTCGGCCCCGGTGCCGCGCAATTCCTCGGCGGTCATGGCCTTGACCGTCGCGCGGGTGCCCACCGGCATGAAGGCGGGGGTCTGCACCTCGCCATGGCCCAGGCTCAGCCGGCCGCTGCGGGCCTCGCCGTCGCGGTGCAGGATATCGAATTTCATCGCAAGTCGCCTAGAACCTAAAGACTCGAAGGTAGGTTAATGCCCCTGGATTAACCTGGGGGGATGATCAACATGGCATCGCCGTAACTCAGAAAGCGGTAGCCTTGCCTGGCGGCATGCTCATAGGCGCCCATTATCCGCTCCCGTCCGGCAAACGCACACACCAGCATGAGGAGCGTGGATTCCGGTAAATGAAAATTGGTGATCATAGCATCAACACTTTTAAACTCATAGCCCGGGTAGATAAACAGACGCGTCTCTCCCCTGTACGGCCGGATCTCGCCCGTCTGCGAGGCCGTCTCCAGGGCGCGCACACTGGTCGTGCCCACCGCGATCACCCGCCCGCCCCGGTCGCGGGTCGCGGCTACCTGGTCGCACAACGCCGCCGTGACCTCCACCCGCTCGGCGTGCATGAGGTGATCCTCAATGCGTTCACTGCGCACCGGCTGGAAAGTCCCCGCCCCCACGTGCAGGGTGACGAAGCCGAACTCCACACCCCGGGTGCGCAATATGTCCAAGAAAGACGCATCAAAATGGAGGCCGGCGGTGGGCGCGGCCACGGAGCCCGGAAGGCGCGCATATACCGTCTGATAGCGGTCGACATCCGCCGCATCGGGGCGACGCTCGATATAGGGCGGCAGCGGTACATGCCCTTGCGTTTCAACAATCTGTTCCAGCGGGACATCGCCGTCGCAGGCAATAATGTACAAGTCGTCTGCACGCTCGACGACTCGAACCGACACCCCTTGCGTCAATTCTATACGTCCCCCGGGGCGCAGGGGTTTACTGGCGCGCAGGTGGACCAGGGCACGCCGATCATCAAGCAGGCGCTCGATAAAGATTTCCACTCTGCCGCCGCTGTCCTTGTGGCCAAACAGGCGTGCCGGTATCACCCGGGTATCGTTGAACACGAGCAGATCCCCCGGACGGAGCCGGTCCGGCAGAGCACTCACGTGTTCATCGGCCAACAGACCATGCTGAGCATCGACCAGCAGCATGCGGCTGTCCGTGCGGCATGCAAGCGGATACTGCGCGATCAGTTCGTCGGGAAGATGGTAGTGAAAATTTCTACGAAGCATAGTCATGGTGGTGCGGCCCGCATGAATCGGTCGCCACCAGCCTCAAGAATTAATGGAACGAACCTGCTTTACCCTCTTGAGCGCTGGCTAGTATACTGTATTGCTGAAAGCGTGTCCGGGTGGTCTGCGGATAATGATGGGGGGAGTGATGACACAACCGCGACATGATCATCTGGATGGGTTTTAAGCCGGGATGGCGGAACTGGTAGACGCGCCGGACTCAAAATCCGGTGGTTTTGCGACCGTGAGAGTTCGAGTCTCTCTCCCGGCACCA
>CAYXAX010000030.1:0-21213 GCA_964463055.1 uncultured Gammaproteobacteria bacterium
TCCACGCCATGACCGACGTCATATTCGAACACCATGGCACGCTGGATAAATTCATAGGTGACGCCTTGATGGCCTATTGGGGCGCACCGGTCAAGCGCGGCGACCACGCCCTGTTGGCCGTCACCGCCGCCATCCGCATGGAGCGGCGCATCAGGGAGGTCAATAAAATTCTGCTGTCAAAAGACTGCCCCGCGATACGCATCGGCATCGGCATCAATACCGGCGACGCCATCGTCGGCAACATCGGGTCGGAAAAGAAGCTCGACTACACCGTCATCGGCGACAATGTCAACGCGGCCTCGCGCCTTGAGGGACTGACGTCCAAGTACAAGCAAACCATCGTCATCTCCGACACCACCTACGCCGCGGTCAAGGATACAATCCCGTGCGCGGTGCTCGATAAAGTCAAGGTCAAGGGCAAATCCACCCCCATGACCATCTATGTGCCGCTGGCCGCGCCGGATGACCCACCCGAGGCCATCGCCGCCGCCACGGCCCTGGCTACGCAGATGGAACTGGCCTTCAGTCACTACCTGGCACAGGAATGGCGCCAGGCCGGGGAGATTTACCAACGCCTGCCCGACGGCGACATCACGCGCATGTTCATCACCCGCTGCCGGGAATTCATGCAGGACACCCCCGTGGCGGAGTGGGACGGCACCACCGCCTTCACCTCCAAATAATGGCAGCGCATGCCGCGCCCACCCTAAATTTCCCGCGCCATGCACCGATAACGGAAAGGACAGCCGCATTGCGGCTATACCGATAATTATTCGTGTCCCGCGGGGTATCCATGAAACGACTGTTAATCACGGCAGTGTGTCTGTCCCTCGCCCCGGCGGCGTGGGGGGCGCAGACCGTATACGTCCAGAGCATGGAGGCCAAGATACTGGCATCCCCGAACTTCAACGCCGCCGTCGTTGCCAAGGTCAAGCGCGGCGCGGCACTGCAGGTGCGGAAACAGACCGATGACTGGGTGAAGGTCCGCTATACCGGCGCCACGGGGTGGCTGCCGCGGCTGCTGGTCTCCGATACGGCCCCACTGAATGAGGTCTCGCTCATCAACGGCGGCGATCAGGCCATCACCCACAGTGTGCGGCGACGGGCTTCGGCCGTCACCACCGGCGGCGCGACACGGGGATTGGCCGAGGATGAGCGCCGCCGTCCGAGCGGTGACCTGATACAGGACTACGCGGCGGTAAACAAAATGGAATCCATCGATATTGACGACGAAGCGGCGCTGAAATTCCTCAAGGCAGGCGTGAACAAATGACGCGCCGCCTCGGCATCCTGCTCATACTCATCGTGGCGATTCCGCTCATGGATATCACCATAAACTTCGCCCACGCCGATGCCGGCGGATTCCATAGCCGGCTGACAACACACGCCGGCACACCCGCCGAGATGCGCCGCGACGTGGAGGCGGAGATTCGCTTCGGGCGGGATATCGCGGCGCATATCCTTGCCCGCTACCCCCTCTACAATGACGAGAAACAGACCCGCTATGTCAACCTGGTGGGCAAGGCCCTGGCCCTGCACGCGCCGCGCAACGAACTCGATTTCCACTTCGCCATCCTCGACACGGATTCCGTCAATGCCTATTCGGCGCCCGGCGGCTACGTGTTCATCACCCGCGGACTGTTGAATACCATGCGCGATGAATCCGAGCTTGCCGCGGCACTCGCCCACGAGATCGCCCACGTCACCCTGCGCCATGTCGTCAAGGCATTGAACATCCATGCCGCCGAGACCAATGCGCAGGCGGGCTTCGCGCACCTGCTGAGCGGATTCGGCGACCCCACCAAGGCGGCGTTCACCCAGGCCGTCGGAAAGGCCATGGACATCCTGTTCAACGACGGACTGAGCAAGGCCGATGAGCTGGCGGCCGACAGGACCGCCGTGATGCTGCTGGCGGATACCGGCTACGACCCGGGCGCGCTGGCCCGTCTGCTGGGACGCATCAGGGATCACCGCGGCGAACACACCAGGATCATCAACAAGACCCACCCGCCCATCTCCGAGCGCATTGCCGCACTAAACGCCTTTTCCGCGCGTATGCAATTGGCCGCCCTCAACTACCCACGGGTCAGTGAACGCTTCCATGACTACCTGGATCAGTAAGCCGCGCCGGAGGCTATGGTGGTGGGTGTGCGCAGGGATGTTCCTGTGCCAGACACCGTGCCGGGCGGATATCTACCACAACGACAACCTGCTGGTCGGCGACCGCGCCAGCGGCATGGGCGGCGCGTACACCGCGGTATCCGACGATACCGCCGGTCTTTACTACAATCCCGCGGGCATCGTGTACTCCACCTCCCCCAGCATCTCCGCCAGCGCCAATGCCTATTACCAGACCGACAAGACCTACAAAGGCGGTCTCGGCGGCACCGCGGACTGGCACCGCTCTTCCTCGAAAATCCTGCCCAACTTCTTCGGCATCCTCTATCCCATGGGCAGGGGCGTGGTGGGCTTTTCTTACGTGGTCCCCGATTCGGCGGCGGAAGACCAGAATCAGGAATTCTCCAACCCGTCCGCGTCCATTTCCGACTTTGTCATCAACTTCAATAATGATGACAATACCTTCAACATAGGGCCCTCCTATGCCATCAAGCTGTCGGATAACCTGTCCCTCGGCGCGACACTTTATTTTCACTATCGCAAAAACCAGTGGGCATTGAATCAACTGGTGCAGTACACGGACGGCACCTACCAGTGGTCCAACACCTATTTCAAGACCACGGAATACGGCGTGCGCCCCATGCTGGGCCTGATGTGGAGCCCCACGGACAAGTTATCGGTGGGTCTCAACCTGAACCAGACCTATATCATGGGCTCCGATGCCAAGCGCCAGATTACCTTCGACGACAACGGTTCGCTGACGCGCACCGTTATCACCAGCAACGAGAAACGCAGCCTGCCCTTGGCCGTCAAGCTCGGCGCCGCGTACTTCCCCACCCATCGGTTCATCCTCTCGGCCGATGTCGGTTATTACGCCGCGGCCAACGACGCGTTCTTCAATCGCAAAGCGGTGATCAACCTCGCCCTCGGAACCGAATACTACCTGACCGATACCCTGGCCGTGCGCGCGGGCGCCTACTCAAACGCCGCCAACTCACCCACGCTGCGGAGTGGCCTGACATCCCAGGCGGAACACGTGGATCTTTACGGGCTGAGCGCCAGCATTACGCGCTTCGCGCGTTCGTCATCGTTGAGTCTTGGGGTCAGCTACAGCTTCGGGTCGGGTCAGGCCCAGGTGATTGACGGCTCCACCAATATCCAGGCCGTGGACGTCAGCAACCTGGCGGTGTTCCTGTCCACGTCCTACGCCTACTAGGCGCCGGCACGGGCGACCATCAGAACAGCAGCTCCGCGTCGTGCCCGGTGGCCTTGAGCAGGCGCTGGGCCAGGGTGGTGGCGATACTCCTCATGACCACGGCGCTGATATGGGGAAAGCGGCCCTGCATGAGGTCGAAGTCATCCTTGTTGATCTCCAGTAAAATCACGTCCTCATCGGCAATCACCGAGGCGGTGCGCTTGACGTTGCACACCAGTCCGATCTCTCCCAGGATCTCTCCCGGCTGGAGCATCACCGCGCGATCGTTCTTGCCGCGCACCATCACTGATCCGGACAGAATCACATACATCTGATAGCTGGGGTCGCCTTGCTCGAACACCACTTCGTCCTTTACGAACCGGCACACGCGGCACACCGCCAGCACCTCGCGGTATTCGTCCCCCTGCAGGCCGTGAAAAAGCGGAATCTTTTTCAGGGTGTTGATCGCCTTGCTCTTTATGACGTCTTTTTCCAGGTCTTTCATCGTGTGAACCCTGTTTAATCCGCCCCGTAAGCCTGTTTGTATAATGATGACGCCCGTGAGGCGAAGAACCATGCATTAAGATAGTATGCGCACCCCATTCCGGCAATATGCACGTATCGTACCCATCCATGTACGCGTCAATTCGGCGCCGGGATAACGGCATTCGGCGCAGCGCTGTGCCGGAGGTGGGGAGTGCGGACAGAGGTTCACGCTGACGCCGCGGCCGGCTTGCCACCCGTCCTGCGCCATACCAAAAGCCGGTTGTTGGCGGGCATGGTGTGATCATCGTGCAGCGTCAGTCCGTGCGACCGGGCGAGAACATCGACGGCCTCGAAATCGCGAATGCCGCTGCCCGGGTCGCGCTGCTTGAGCCACTGGTCGAACATGGCGTTGCTGTCGCTGGTGTACCGGCCGTTGTAGTTGAACGGCCCGTAGACGCAGAAAACCCCGCCCTCGCCCAGGACCGCCCCGACTCCACGAAACAGGTTTTGCACGCTGCCCCAGTGGATGATATGCACGGTATTGGCGGTAAACACCCCCTCGACCGGCGGCACCGACCACGGCAGATCGTCCACGTTCAGGGTACGCGGCGGCAGCACGTTGGACACGCCCTCTTCACGGGCCCACCCGAGAATTGAAGCATGGTTGACCCCCAGGTCGCTGGGATGCCAGCGCAGGTGGGGCAGATGCCGGGCGAAATACGCCGCATGCTGCCCGGTGCCGCTGCCGACCTCCAGAACGTCGCCAACCTGCCGAAACTCCTCCTGCAAGACCCGGAGGATGTGGGATTTATTGCGCTCGCACGCCTCGGAAAAGTCCTTCATGGGTATGTTTTAACCCCATGGGGACACCGTGTCGACCCCGCGTCCCTAACGCATTAATTTGAAAGAGCTTATTGGTGCCGATGCCGCGAACCGGATGGTGTGTGACGCAGTTAATGGATTCATCGCCCGACGGGGGATACTCTGGCGCCCATTGCCCCGCCTTGGCGTTTTTCCCAGGTTGACTGTGATTTTTGTGACCCACGCCATAAAACACAGTTTTGCGGTGCCGACTTAATCATATAGAACATCAGGACACCCGTGCCCGCACTGAAGGAGTAAAACCCGTGGCCACACCGTTGCTGGATATCAAATCCCGTATCGAAAGTCTCGAAAAACTACCCACCATGCCGGGGGTCGCGCAGCAGATCATTCAGCTGCGCGCGAACGCCAACGGCGGGGTCAATGACCTGGCCAAGATCGTGGAAACGGACCCGAGCCTTGCGGCCCAGGTCTTGCGCTATGCGCGCTCCCCACTGTACGGCTATCGCGGCAAGGTGGACTCCGTGCACGCTGCCATCGCCCGTGTCCTGGGATACGAGATGGTGCTCAATCTTGCGCTGGGCATCGCCGCGGCGAAGCCCTTCAAAGTCCCCCGCAAGGGGCCGCTGGGCCTGGATGCCTTCTGGCAGCACGCGCTGCACAGCGCGGCCCTCACCCAGAACCTGTCGACCCTGGTCCCCAGCGAATTACGCCCCCCCGCGGGGATGGCCTATCTGGCGGGGCTGCTGCACAACCTCGGTCACATCCTGCTCGGACACCTGTTCAAACAGGAGTTCTTGATACTGAACAAATTCATTGTCCAGGAACCGGAAAAGTCCCTGGTCGACATCGAACTGGAAGTGCTGGGAATTGATCACGGTCAACTCGGCGCGTGGCTGATGCAGTCGTGGAATCTACCGGAAGAGACCATCACGGCGGTTAAGGAACACCACAATGAGAATTACCGCGGCCCCCATGCGATCTACCCCCTGCTGGTGCTGGTCAGCGACCGCATACTGAAACGACACAACCTCGGCGACGCCGCCAGTCCCGAGCTGCCCGCGTCGGTGCTGCAGTACCTGGAAGTCAGCGAATACGAGATCCTGGCGGTGACCCAGCGGGTCATGGAAAAGGGGGAAGACCTGTCGGCCTTGGCCAGCCACCTGGCGACCGCCTAAACCGCATAAAAAACCCCCAGTCAGGGGAAAACTGGGGGTCACACTGCAGGGAGACCACTTCCCTGAAAATCGCGCCGGGTTAATCAGCCCGCCATATGAATTCCCAGCCAAATCAGAAACGAAAGGGTAGCGGCGATGTACAGTACCGTTACCCAGTCATCTGTATACATTTCTCTGTGCCGTGAGGCCATAGTGTTACCCTCCCTTATCTATCTGAGATATAAGGACTTTACCTTAGAATGATATTTCCATGATTTATACATGGTTATTTAACCATACCAAATTTAAGGAAATATGCAAGCGTCGCCATGTCGATTTAATCAATCCTTGAGCAATCCGGCTTAAGTCAGGGGTGCCGGGACGCTCGCGGCACGGACCGGCATTTCAAATGGGAATAAAGATGCTCATTAAAAATAAAGGCTTACCTGTCCTTGCCGCTATTTAGTATGGACAGGTAACGCCGCCGTGGCGGCGCGAGGTAATGAGCGCTATGAAGGGACTATCAGGCACAGTGAAACGGGCTGCGGTGCTTTGCATCGCCGCCGCATGCCTGCTTCACCAGGGCCAGGCGGGCGCCGCCGCGACGACGCCCGCGGCACCGGTCAGTGACGTGCGTATCCTGATCGATATCTCCGGCAGCATGAAACACAACGATCCCCATAACCTGCGCGCGCCGGCACTGCGTCTTATCGTCGGTCTTCTGCCGACGGGCGCCGAAAGCGGGGTTTGGACCTTCGGCCAATACGTCAATATGCTGGTGCCGCTGGATGTGGTGGATGCCAATTGGAAGGACAAGGCGCGGGCGGCATCCAAACAAATCAATTCCAACGGCCTGTATACCAACATCGAGGATGCGCTCAAGCGCGCCACGTGGGATTGGAACACCCCAGATCCCCACGTGCGGCGCAGCATCATCATGCTGACCGACGGCATCGTCGATGTATCCAAAAACGACGCCGAGGACAATGCCTCACGTCAGCGTATCGTTGATGAAATTCTGCCCCGGCTGCAAAAGGCAGGCGCCACCATCTATACCATTGCGTTGTCGAACGATGCAGACGAGGCCCTGCTCAATCAACTTGCCGCGTCCACCAAGGGATGGCACGAACAAGTCAACGACGCCGGCGCCCTGGAAAAGTCATTCCTGCACATGTTCGAGAAGACTACCCAGCGCGATACCCTCCCGCTGGTCGACAATATAATCAAGGTGGACGATCACATCCGCGAACTCACCCTGTTGGTATTTCGCAAAGAAGATGCCAAACCGACACAACTGGACGACCCCACGGGTAAAACCCTCGGGCAGGACAACGCCCCCGCTAATGTCCAATGGCATCATGAGACGCGTTACGACCTGATCACCATTGAAAAACCGATGCCAGGGCGGTGGCGCGTGCTTGCCGATACCGACCCCGACAACCGCGTCATGGTGGTGACCAATCTCAAAATGCAGACCACGACGCTGCCCAATCACGTGCTGGTGGGGCAGAAAATGCCTCTCACCATGTCCCTGATGCAAAACGGTGCGATCATCACCAAGGCGGCATTCCTCAAGTTCGTCGATGCCAAGGTCAGCCAGATCGATATGAACGGCTCGCGCCGGGAATGGGCGCTCAAGGACGACGGGCACGCCCCGGACAAAGTCGCCAACGACGGGGTCTACACGACTTTATTGAGCGATTCCCTGACAGCCGGCCAGCATGAAATCCGTATACTCGTGGACGGCGTCACCTTTCAGCGCGAATCGCAGCAAATCATCCAGGTGGACAAGACCCCGGTCATCGCCACCGTCAATGCCGACGACCCGGCCAAGCCCGATGACTACACCCTCTCGGTCATACCCCGCGACGGACTGATCGATGCCAAGGCTATGACCGTGCACGCCACCGTCACGGACCCCGCGGGTACCAGCAAGGAAATCACGCTGCCGAAGACCCATGAGAGCGAGTGGTCCCAGACCCTGACCACGGCCGAAAAACCGGGTTCATACACCGTCGCGCTGAAAATCGACAGCCGCGACAGCGATGGACAGGCTGTCACGTACAACGTCGGCCCGCTGACCTTCGGCAAGGCGGCGCAAAACGCGCCCACAACCGCGGCGGCGGACAAAGCCCCCCCGCCACCTCCTGCGGCCGAACCGGTCAAGGCGGCTGAACCCGCCGCTCCGGAACACGCGCAGGCTCAGACGCAGCCGCGCCCGACGTCTTCCCACTGGGGCCTGATTGTTGCCGTCCTTGTGATCACCCTGACCGGTCTGGGCGTCGGTTACTTCATCTACCGCAGGACGCGTAAAAAAGCGGACAAAAACGTTTCCCAGCTGGAGGAGCAATTGCAGGCGGACGAGGAGGAACAACAGGCGGAGGAGACCGAGGAGGAAACCACCGCTGAGGCTGAAGTACCGTCATGATGGCACTATCGTCCAGCGCCGTATGGTTGCTCGCCGGAATTGATGCCGCCCTGCTGATCATCATCGGCGCGATATTGTTCATATACATTCGCAACAAAAGCCGCGATACCGCAGGCGTGTCCGAACTGGTGAGGACCATCAAGGAAAATGAACCCGCTCAATTAGAGGTTCTGCGCGGCGCCCTCAAAGAGCAATATGGACAAAGTGACGAGGAGGCAGCGGAAAATGCCAAGAAGCTGACAAAAGTCAAAAAGGCCTTTTACAAACACCTCATCAACGTACACCTGGAGAGAGACGGCGAGGCATTCGCTTCTCTCGATGGGCGCCTGGACGAACTTCTCACGGCATACCGCACCATGATGCCCGTGGTGGCTGAAGAACCGGCCCAACCCGAGCCACAAGCGCCCGCGGCGGAAAGCCAGGGCGCATCACAGATCAGCGCTGCAGAGGCCGACGACTTCCGTGCGGACCTGGAAGAGATCAAACGCCAGAACAATGAGCTCAGGAAGGAGCTTGATGCGACAAAGCGCGCCTTGGACGAGACGGTCAACGAATATGTCTCGGCCTACAGCGGCGGCGCCGAGGCCGGCAAGGAACGGCTCGAGAGCGAAATGCACAAGTTGCAGGACAAAAAGACACATGACGCCCAGGAAAACGCACCGGCAGACACCCCGCCCCCGGCGGCACCCCAGACCGCCGCTATCGCGGAGGAACCGGCCGGCATCGCGGCGCAGACGCCACCACCCGCCCCCCCCTTGGAAGAGCCCGGCGCGCAACAAACACCGCCCGAGCTTGCGCAATCACAGCAGCAGGGTCAGAGCCAGGATGAGATAGATCAACTCATGGAGGATATACCTAATCTTGACGGGATACTCGTTGAGGAGATAGACGCCGGCGAGGATGCCACTGCCGCCTCCGCACCCGACAATACCCAAAAGGTGACGGAGAAACAGGAGCAGTGAGGCAATCGGGCCACACGGCACATAACGACGCAGTTAATGACCGCGCGTCATGAATCGATATAGAGCCATGCGTCTCGATTTAAACGACAAAAAGTTCCTGGTCATCGATGACTTCCCGCAGATGCGCGCGTCGCTGAAAAAGATGATTCAATCTTTTGGCGCGGCGGATGTGGATGATTCACCCAACGGTGAAGACGCCATGAATAAAATCCGCAAAAAAAAATATGATGTCATCCTGTGTGACTATCACCTCGGCGATGGTAAGGACGGACAACAGATACTCGAAGAAGCGAAACACCATCACCTGTTCAAGTACTCCACCATCTTCATGATGATCACGGCCGAGACCACCTCGGACATGGTCATGGGTGCCGTCGAATACCACCCCGATGATTATTTGGCCAAGCCCTTTACCCGCGAGGTACTGGGCAGGCGCCTGGAGAAACTGATCCGGCGCAAACGCGATTTCGATGACATCGAGGCCGCGGTGTACAAACACCAATACGACCTTGCCCTCGCCCGGTGTGATGCGCATATCGCCACCGGGCCGCGCAATCTTCTCGAATTTCTGAAATTCAAATCAGGTCTGTGCCTGCAGCTGGGCCGTTGCGAGGAGGCATCCGCAGTGTGTGAACAGATCCTGGGCATGCGCGATATCCCCTGGGCGATGCTGGACATGGCAAAAGTCCAGTATGCCAGCGGCCACATCCTACGGGCCCGCGACATGCTCAACGACCTGGTGGAATCCAATAACGCCTATGTGGCGGCCTATGACTGGCTGGCGAAGTGCCAGGAATCCCTGGGCGACCCCCACGGTGCCCAGGCCTCCCTGGCATTGGCGGTCGAATTGTCTCCGCGCTCAATTCTGCGCCAGCGTGCGCTGGGAACACTCGCATACAAGAACGGCGACCTCGCCTGCGCCGAACAGGCCTTTTCCAGGGCGGTCCGCCTGGGGCCCTGCTCCATCTATCGAGACCCCGCCGATCAGGCGAACCTGGCCAAGGTGCTGTTGGACAGAGGCGCCGGAAGCCGTGCGCTCAAGGTCGCTAACGAACTGATCAAGTCGGGCAAGGGTGATGCCGACGCCGCGATGCTCGGCCACGCCATGCAGGGAATCATCTATCTATCAATGGCCCGTGACGATGATGCCCGTCATTGCGTCGCCGCCGGCATCGCGCTCTATGACAAATCGGGCGCCAAGGCGCCTGCTGAAACCTCCCTGGAAGTGGCCTCGGCGTGCCTGGCAGTCAACCAGTGGGAACAAGGCGAGCGCATCATCAAGGACGTGATACGCAATCACCATGACGACGCTCACGTACTGGAACTGGCGGCAGGCATATTCACAAAGCGCGGCCGCGCTGAGCAAGGCCATGCAGTCATTGCATCCGCGCGGGATGAAATCATCACACTGCGTACCGAAGGCACGTCCCTGGTGGAACAGGACAAGCTGGCAGAGGCTGTTGATTTCTTCGATCAGGCCGCCGACAGACTTCCGGACAACAAACTTATCAACCTGAATGCCTCGCAGGTCATGATCATGTATATGGAACGCCACGGCAGAAACGATAAACTCCTTTATCGGGCGCGGCGCTACCTGGACCGGCTGCAGCGTCTGGATCCCGGCAACACCGAGAATCAGTCACTCCTTTACCGCTACAAATCTCTGACCGCCGCATGCTGACGCCGCCGGGCAAATCGATTGACTTAGCTGCGGACAGCGGCAGGCCGGATTTCCCGGCCCTGCTGGCATCGGCCGTCCATGACTTGAAAAATTCCGTGGGGTCACTGCTAAACACACTCAACGGGACCGACAGCGATGCGCGCAGTGAAGACACCGACACGAATGAGATGGTTGCCCGACTCCGGCACGAGGCCATGCACATCAACAACAACCTGGTGGCTCTGCTGGCCGTATACAAATTCGACCAGGGTCGCTATCCGGTGCACATCGACCACCATTGCGTCAATGACATGCTGATGGAGTGCGTGCTGCAATATACCCCTGTGCTGGAAAGCGGCCGGATTACCGTGGAGACGCTGTGTCCCGAAGACTTATACGGCTGCTTCGACCGGACCCTGACCGCGGGAATCATCAACAACGCCCTGAACAATGCCCTGCGCCATACCCGGGACAGGCTGGTGATTCGGGCAGAGGCATGCCGGGGCGGTGTGAACATCGCTGTGGAGGACAACGGCCCCGGCTACCCGGCATATCTGCTGAACTGCGATGTCCACGCCGCCAACGGCATCGATTTTAGTGCCGGGACGACCGGTCTGGGCCTGTACTTCGCCTCCCTGGCCGCCGGCCAGCACAAAAACAAACAGCGCTGTGGTTATATCCAACTGCATAACGGCGGCCGCCTGGGTGGCGGCTGTTTCTCACTCCACCTGCCCTGAAGCCGCACCGCCGCATTGCCATGTGGTAGAGACGCACCAGGGATCTCATGCCGTGCCTTGTCAGGGCCACAGCAGCAGACATGCCCGGGGAAGCCGAGCCATGCAGCATCAGGAAATCATGTTTCAGATGTAAGCTTTTCCGACAGATAACGGGATTTATATGGAAATTCAGATGGCCGTGGCGCTCCCCGTGAATCCGTCATGCCTTCACTGCACCATATGACCCAGACCGCCCACTGCCAAAAAAAACGGCGGCCCTCATGACAGGACCGCCGTTTATAACTGCCTCGTTTATTTATATTTTTATGAGGCCTTGCGTGAACGGGCAAAACCCAGTCCGACAAGCCCTGCGCCCAGCAGCAGAACCGTACCAGGCTCCGGGATGCTGTTGCCGCCGCCGGTCACGATGCCGCCGCAGTCATTGTTGGGGCAGATAACACTCGGCGGTTCCTCAAGGGCGAAGTAGGTGTTGGCGCCGGGGGCCAAACCAGCGATGAAGTGTGCCGAACCGTTGTTGCTGTCAGTGGACGTGAAGTAGGTGATCGGACCCTCGTAGCCGCTGAAGACGTAGCCGGTGGGGAAGATGGAGGTATCCGGAACCGGGAAACCGTACGTGTCGATCCCATCGCCGTCGAAACCGAACAGGTTGCTGCCGGTCAGGTTGACGAACGACAAAGTCTTGTCCGTAGAGTTGTTCTGGATGCCCACCAAGGTGTCCTCAACGCCATCATAAGGACCTTGAGACCCGTCCACGGCGGCCGTGAAGTTGCTGCCGTCCCATTGGATCAGAATGGCACAGCCGGTGTTGTTGCCGATGGCGGGGCACTGGGGGTACAACGGAACGGCCTGGGCCGTCTGTATTGCACTCAATCCAACCGCGGTGGCGGCCGTCATGAGAAATATTTTTATAAAGCGCCGAATTTTCATTGAGTTACTCCCCTTTAGTGAATTTTGTATGTTATGAATATCGTTATTGGGTGTGATGGATTTTTGAACAATAATTTTTGCCTAACATTATCAAAGCATGACGCGTGCCAAATATCTGGCGCGCCGGAAAATTGACCATAACATACTGACCTAGGGGGGAAAATACTTACATTTTGATGGCAACTTTATGACAGGCTGACCGACAGTTGCGAAAAAATGTAAATTCTACCGACACTTGTCGCGAGGGCCTTGAGATTTATACTTAATCTAGATTCATAAAGCTGATCTGTATAGAACAGAATACAATCACTTACCTGCTTACCCCGATGCCGATGCAGACCTGCGCGATCGCTCTGCCATGGGTTCGGGGAGGTCCGGACATACATGTGGGGGGCAGCATTCAATAGCGCCCAACGATGCCGCGATTTGAAATCATTGCCCATATCTTTACAATGACGCCGATGAACAGGGAAAGCACCCCACAGGAGGGAAACCGTGGCGTTCACCTGCCCTGAAATCGAAGATACTCCTTCTGAGCCCTCTTCCATCCCGCGTCGGCAGCTCATGTTGAGTTATGAGCACGTCAGGCGACGCAGTGAGCAGATCTGTGAGCCGCTGACAGTCGAAGACCACGGCATACAGACCATGGCCGAGGTGAGTCCGCCCAAGTGGCACCTGGCTCACACCACGTGGTTCTTCGAGGAGTTCCTGCTGCGCCTGGCCGACCTTGCCTACCGGCCTTTCCATCCGCGATTCGGCTACCTGTTCAATTCTTATTACCAGACCGTGGGGCGCATGCATCCCCGTCCCCAGCGCGGGCTCCTGTCGCGCCCCGCCACGGAAGAGATCTATCGCTACCGCGCCTATGTAAACGAGGCCATGATGGGGCTGATGGCATCCGTGGACGACGCGCGCTGGGAGGATTTCGCATTTCACGTCACCCTCGGCCTGCACCACGAGCAGCAACACCAAGAGCTGTTGCTGACAGACATCAAACACATCTTTGCCTGTAATCCCCTGCGCCCTGTCTACATAGCCGCTGCCACACCGTCCGGCGCCGTCGCTGCCCCGCAGCAGTGGGCCGACTTCCCCGCCGGGATGGTGCGTATCGGTCATGACGGACCGGACTTCGCCTATGACAACGAGACCCCGCGCCACCGCGCTTGGCTAGACGACTACCGTCTGGCAACGCGCCTGACCACCAACGCCGAATACCTGGAGTTCATGGAAAGCGGCGCTTACCGGCGGCCGGAACTGTGGTTGTCCGACGGCTGGCAGACATTGCAGGCAAAGGGTTGGGAGGCGCCGCTTTATTGGGAAAGGCTCGACGGGCGGTGGTGGCATATGACCCTCCACGGCATGCAGCCCGTGGACCCCCACGCCCCGGTGTGCCATGTCAGCCTATACGAGGCTGACGCATACGCCCGCTGGCGGGGTGCGCGACTGCCTACCGAGGCGGAGTGGGAAAACGCCGCGGCGCAGCTGCCGGTGGCGGGAAATTTATACGACAGCGGCGAGCTGCACCCGCGCGCCGCTGTCGTCGCTTGTCAGGGCCTGCAGCAAATATTCGGCGATGCCTGGGAGTGGACGCAAAGTCCCTACGCCCCCTACCCCGGCTTCAAGCCACTGGCCGGCAGCCTGGGAGAATACAATGGTAAGTTCATGTGCAATCAAGCGGTACTGCGCGGCGGGTCGTGCGTGACACCCGCCTCCCACATCCGCGCCACCTATCGCAACTTTTTCTATCCACCGGACCGTTGGCAATTCACAGGAATAAGGCTGGCACAGACACCATGAGCGTCCCCTTACTGCACTTCTATGACCATCATCCCTCCGCCGCGTCCCTCAGCGAGGAGGTGCTGGAGGGATTGGCGCGTCAACCCAAGTCCATCCCGCCGAAATTCTTTTATGATGACCGCGGTTCGCGCCTGTTCGACAAGATCTGCGATCAGCCGGAGTACTACCCCACCCGCACCGAGATCCGCCTGCTCAGGGAAAACGCCGAGAGCATCGCCGGGCTGGTTCAGCGCGACTGCACGCTCATCGAACTTGGCAGCGGCAGCAACCAGAAAGTACGCCTGCTGCTGGATATCCTCAAACCGGCGACTTACGTTCCGGTGGATATCTCCAGGGATTACCTGCTACAGGAGGCCCGTGCCGTGGCCGAGGATTACCCTTGGCTGCGGGTATACGCAGCCTGTGCCGATTTCAGCCAGGCGCTGCAGCTGCCCCATTCCGCCGCGGTTGCGCGCAAGGTGGCCTTTTTTCCCGGCTCAAGCATCGGCAATTTCGAACCGGCGGCCGCGCATGCGCTGCTGACCAACATCGCGCACCTGGTTCAACCCGGCGGCGCCCTGCTGATCGGCGCCGATCTGAAAAAAGACCCCGCCGTCCTGAATGCCGCCTATAACGACTCCCAGGGCATTACCGCGGCCTTTAACCTGAATCTGCTGCGGCGCATCAACCGCGAGCTGAACGCGAACTTCAAACTGGACCAATTCACGCATCAGGCCTTCTACAATGCCCGGCAGGGGCGTATCGAGATGCACCTGGTGAGCCGCATGGACCACACCGTCAAGGTTGCGGGACGCTCTTTTGCATTCACGGCGGGAGAGACCATCCACACGGAAAACTCATACAAATACACCCCTGAGGAGTTCGAGACAATGGTGACGGCGGCGGGATTCGAGTTGGTCCGGTGGTGGACGGACGCGAAGAATCGCTTCGGCGTGTTTTACTTCACGCCCCGTTCCTGCGCATCCACCTGAATCCCTTCAGGCAATCCTTCACGTCGGACCCTCATCGCGTTCCCGGGACGGCGCCGACTCGCCCGCACCGGCGGCCCGCAGCGCCGCGGCTCGTTTTTCGGCGCGCACCCGGCGCTTGATCAGAAAATACACCACGAATATGGACAGGAAGCCCGCCACCCACAGGATTTCAATGCCTATGAGCACGATGTGCATATGCCTGACCACCCAGTCTTCCATTATGCCCCCCTCCCGATGACTGTCGATTTCCGCCAGCGGCGCAATGGCCTGGCCCCCTGTCGTAACGTAAGCACACCGGCGCTGTGCGTCAATAGAAAGCCGGCCAAGGACCGGACACAACGGGGCTCAAGGTCCCGGCACTTCTACCGATACATTGATTACCAATTAAATCAATATATTAACTATTCAAGCTCAAGCCACAGGCGTTGCCAGGAACCGCCACGATGCCACAAGAACGCGAAAATAATATCCCGGGGACCGACCGGCGTAATTACTACCGCATCGACGACGAGATATTCCTCGAGTACCGCGTCATTCAAAAAAAGCAGGTACAGGAACTGCTGGCGGGTCTGCATGCACGGACATCCTCTCAGAACAACCTGGTCAGCGATATCAACGACCTGAGCCGTCAGACCAATGCACAATTAAAGAGCATAAAGAAATCCCACCCGGTCATCGCGCGTTACCTCAGCGCCCTGGATGAAAAAATCAGTCTCATCGCCCAGCACGTCTCCGCCATGGAGGGGACGGGCCGCGGCAAACCCAACAAGCGTGTGAACATCAGCGCGGGCGGGCTGGCGTTCTACTCCCAGGGACAATTCTCCTCCGAGACATTCCTGGCCGTGTCCTTGAAATTGTTCCCGTCGCACCGCGAAATACTCACCTACGGGCCGGTGGTGTACTGCCAGTTCGAACCGGACATCGAGCCAAGCATGCCCTACCGTACCGCGGTCACTTTCGCCTTCATGCGCGAACCCGACCGGGAGGCCTTGATAACCCACATCCTTGACAAGCAATTCGCCGCCATCCGCGCCCAACGCCAAAGCGTAACGGTTTGACCGACGACAGGAGATTCACAGCAACCCCCGCGAATACGGGCGACATTTTCCATCGAATAACGACCGGGAAATGTCATTGCAAATATACATCGGTCACCTTCCGGCTTGTGAATCAATAATCATATCATGGTCTACCCCGACATATGACTGCGTGATTACCCTATGCACGCGCATCCATTGATATAGCATGCAGACACAACAAGAGCGCGGTTTTGCATGCCGCACCCGGGCCACGTTCATCATTACTCCTCATAGATTCAATCTTGGCACTCCGCATTTCCCACGGGGAACAAACCGGGCATTCTCCTTTCTATAATAGAGTTACGTTTGTAATACAACCAAGGCACTCGCAAGATTACGCCATAAAATGGGGCGCGGTTTTGCACGCCGGCCGGGATTACAATTTCCCAGCAGTGCCGTTTTGTATTATGATTCTGGCATGTTGGACGTATTCACAGGAGGTGGGCACATGTTCGGCATTCTTTCCACCACATACACTCGCCGGCTATATACGACCCATGAAGCATTCTCAGTAACAAATCTCTCCCAGGAATGCCACGTAGCCCTTATCAAGGGCTTCTTGCGCGCGCCCACAACGCTGCCTCACCAAGTCATCCCGCGGGAACCCATATATACAACGCCCAGCGACCCGTTGTGGTTGCAAGGCGGGAGGATATGACTATTCCCAAAACACTGATGCAGCGCGTTATACGCTCCGTGCCCACCGCCATCATCATGATCGATACCGAGGGCCGTATCACATTGTGCAACGACATGGCGGAAAAAATGTTCGGATACGATTCGAAAGCGCTGCAATCCCAGGTCATCGACGACCTCCTGCCACAGCGATTCCGTGCCTCACATTGCGACCTTCGCACGGAATATATGAAGGAGCCGCAGTCGCGGCCGATGGGTGCCGGGCGTGACCTGTTCGCCCTGCACCGTTCAGGGCGGGAGATCCCCGTAGAGATCGGACTGAACCCATTCACTGCCGAGGATGAAGTCTACGTGGTCGCCTCGATCATCGACATTACCGAGCGAAAAAAACAGGAACAGGCACTGAAAGATGCCATGGAAGTCATGGCCCGTTCCAACAGGGCGCTGGATGAATTCGCCTATATCGTTTCCCATGATCTGAAAGAACCCCTGCGGGGCATCAATAACTACATCACCTTTCTCATGGAGGACTATGCCAACGAAATTGGAGCGGAAGGGCGCCGTTACCTGAACGCCAGCCATGGATTGGCGCAGCGCATGCACCTGCTTATCGATAATCTGCTGACCTATTCCAGGCTCGGCCATACCGAACTGGACATCCACAATGTCAACCTGGACAAACTCCTTCGGGAGCTGTTGGAGGATTTGAATCCATTAATCGAATCGCAGCACGTCACGGTGGAGATCGCCGAGCCGCTGCCGCGCATGCCGTGCGACAAGATCTGGGTACGGCAGCTGTTTCAAAATCTCATCACCAACGCAATAAAATACAACAACAAGCAAAACAGGGAGGTGGCCATCGGATACCGGGACGACGCCGGAAAACGCGTGTTTTATGTGCGCGACAACGGCATCGGGATTCCCGACAAGCACCGCGAAAAGATTTTCCGCTTGTTCAAGCGACTGCATCCTGACGAAGCCTATGGGGGCGGCGCGGGCGCGGGACTGACCATCGCCGTCAAGATTGTCGAGCGCCACGGCGGTCGAATCTGGCTGGAATCTGCGCCTGGCGAGGGATCCGTATTTTATTTCACCCTACATTAGCGCACAGTTGGAACATTTACACGAGTCGAGCCATTCGAGTATGTCGTAGATGGCGGCCTGAAAAACAGGTTAATCGCCCGGGGCATGTGAAACGAGACTGACAATGTGTCTTTCCTTTACGACGCCCTCTTGTCCCGTCATCCCACACAACTACCGGTTAACCGCTTATTACACTTTTTCCAAACTATCTGGCCGGGATCGATTCATCGGACAATGAATAACTGCATGCAGAAATGTCTTATAAAATAGGCATTACCAAACGCTGCCCATTGAACATGAATCCACTTCGCGACATCCCACCTTCCGCCGGGCCACATTGAAATGCTGATACTCTCTCCTCCAATACCCATGCCGAACATATTACCCGGCCCTCATCTCCACGTTATTCGAGCTGAGGCGGCATGATTCATCTATTACCACGAATAGAATACATTTGTAAATTAAAATAATCTTTTGAACGTATGTTATTAATTACGCGATAAAAACCGTCAATAAACTTTTGCCGTTCCCTGTCGACAAGGTGGTAAGACAGATTCCCTCCTAAGCAGGTGCTTAATCTATGAGAAACCCAAAACCCCATTTGCTTATCGTGGATGACAGCCTCCATGATTGCGAGTCTTACAAGAGAGCGCTTCACAGTCACTACCACCTGATGTTTTCCCGCACCGGAGAAGAGGCCCTGGCGAAGTACGATCAGTGCCGACCCGACCTGATCCTGTTGGATTATCAGCTGCCCGACATGACCGGCCTTGATTTTCTAAACACCTATGCCAAGGACTCGAACTCCCGTACACCCAGCATTGTCATTACCGGTCAGGGCGACCAGCAGGTGGCGGTTAAGATTATGCAGTCAGGCGCCAGCGACTACATGGTCAAGGACGCCGGCGGCCGCTACTTGAAGCGCCTGCCCACGAAGGTAAGAGGCGTCCTCAATAAGCATAAAAAGCAGTTGGAACTGTTGGAGAGCAGGGAACTGCGCGACATCATACTGAGAATGGCCGGTGAGGGCATCGTAGGCCTGGATGAATCCGGAAAGATTATCTTTGCTAACAACGCCGCGCTGTCCCTCATGGGCTCAGAGGACGCCGATACGATCGGCAGGCCGTTCGGGGATTTTCTCGACATCGCGGACCGCGACCAATTACATATCCCGCTGTGGCTGCAGCCGAACGATGCCATGTACCGCCCCCCTATTCAAGAGAGCGAATTCAAGGATAGCGCCGGGAAGCGGTTCACGGTCGAATATACCGTCACACCATTCTTCAACAACATCCTCGATCAAATGGGAAAGATCGTCGTGTTTCAGGATATCAGTCAGCGCAAGGACGCGGAAAACGCCCTGCTCCACATGTCGACTCACGACGCGCTGACACAACTGTACAACCGTGAATTCTTCCTGCAAACCATGGACAACACCATCGCCCAGGCGGAGAGGTCGCCGCGCGCATTCACCATCATGTTCCTCGACATTAACAACTTTAAGATGGTTAATGACAGCTTCGGACATGACTTCGGCGACCGGTTATTGAAACAGGTCGCCACCCGACTCACCGACTCCATGCGGCGGGGTGATGTCATCGCCAGATTGGGAGGTGATGAGTTTGTGCTTTTATTGAATGAATTGAGCGATAGGGACGCGGTATGCGCCGTCGCGGAGAAAATTATCAGTATTATCAGTGAACCACTGATACTGGACGGCTACGAATTCAATATCAGCACCAGCGTCGGGGTTGCTCAGTACCCCGATAACGGCGTAGATACATCCACGTTGCTGCGCGCG
Organism: uncultured Gammaproteobacteria bacterium; assembly: GCA_964463055.1. Lineage (GTDB taxonomy): Bacteria > Pseudomonadota > Gammaproteobacteria > CAWJPQ01 > CAWJPQ01 > CAWJPQ01. The sequence continues at coordinate 19,860 of CAYXAX010000030.1, forward strand.
GCGGACCTGGCGATGTACAATGCCAAGGAGGCTGGGCAGGGTAAATACGCCCTGTTCGATGACTCCATGCTGGGGCGGGCAAATACAGTGGCAAACATTGAGCGCTCACTAAACGATGTAGACATAGCCAAGGAGTTCGAGATTTACTACGAGCCTCAGATCGACCCTAATGAGGCTAATGTGGTGGCTATGGAGGCGTTATTGCGATGGAATCATCCCACGGAGGGCCTGCTGACGCCGGATATCTTCATACCCGTGATGGAGCGCAGCCAGCTGATCAATCAAGTGGGCAACTGGGTTATCAGCGAGGCGTGCAGGCAACTGCGTCAGTGGCACGAACAGCTGGATAATCCCGCGCTGCGCATCGCGATCAATATCTCAACGAATCAACTACTAACGCCGGAACTCACCGATAGTGTCAGGACGGCCCTGAACGCCAATGGGCTGGCGCCCCACAACCTGGAATTGGACATTACCGAATCCAGACTGGCGCACATTTCCGATGACTGTATCAAAACGCTCAATGATCTGCGCGAGCTGGGCGTCAGAATCGCCGTGGACGACTTCGGTACTGGCAACGCGTCGCTGCGCTACTTGAAAACACTCCCCTTGACTACGCTGAAGATCGACAAGTCCTTTGTCGATGACTTGCTGAGCAACCCGGATGACACCGCTATCATCGAAGGTGCCGTCATGCTGGCGCAAAAACTCGGCTTGTCCGTCATCGCCGAGGGCGTGGAAAACTTTCAGCAGTCCATACGGCTGCGACAGCTCGGCGTTGAATTACTGCAGGGCTACTTCTACCAACGGCCGCTTACCATGGACGCCGCGACGGAATATCTGCTCGAACTCAGATCACATACCGTTCATTGACGCAAAAAAAAGCCCCGCCTGGTATCAGGCAGGGCTTTGGTATAAGCGCCTGGCGGTGTCCTACTTTCGCACGGGATCTCCCGCACTATCATTGGCGCTGAACGGTTTCACTTCCGAGTTCGAAATGGGATCGGGTGGTTCCCGTTCGCTATGGCCACCAGGCAAACCGGTTGCGCCTCTCGGCGCTGACTAAAGATCAAAAGGCAAAGTCAGGCTTTGTCCCTCCAAGTCCTTAATCCAAATTCGGGCAGTTAAAGGCGTGTAGTGTAATTCTTGCGTTAACCAAACAGTTTTAGTGTTATATGGTCAAGCCTCACGGGCGATTAGTACTGGTTAGCTCCACACATTACTGCGCTTCTACACCCAGCCTATCAACCTTGTAGTCTTCAAGGGCCCTTTAGGGACCTCTAGGGTCCGGGAGACCTCATCTTGGGGTGGGCTTCCCGCTTAGATGCTTTCAGCGGTTATCCCTTCCGTACAT
>CAYXAX010000031.1:0-20625 GCA_964463055.1 uncultured Gammaproteobacteria bacterium
CCGATGTCCTGCATGGTGATGCCCAGGTCCGCGGCGCGGTCACGGTCCACGACAATGGTGGTCTTGGGCCGGGTGAAGTCGATGGACTTGCTGAGGAAGATGAACTTGTGGCTCTGCATGGCGTGGCCGATCATGGTGTCCGCCACGTTGTCGAGACGGGTGTAGTCGCTGGGCGAGGTGATGACGAATTCCACCGGCAGACCGCCGCGGGCGCCAGGGATGCTGGGGCGCGGGAACACGTTGATCTGCAAGCCGGCGATCTTGGCCAGCTTCTGCTGCAGCTCCGGCTGGATCTGCATCTGGGAGCGCTGGCGCTGTGCGGGTAGGGGCATTTTGAAGCCGCCGAAGCTGTTGGACGGACTGCCGCCGGCGCCAATCAGAAAAAAGCTTTCCTTGAATTCCGGGATGCTCTCGAAGGCATCCTCGATCTGCTTCACGTAAGCCAGGTCGTAGTCGATGGTTGCCGTCTGCGGGGCACTGGCCTGGAAGAACAGGATACTCTGGTCCTCGGTGGGCGCCAGTTCTGGATGACTCGTCTTGAACATGAAATAGATGCTCGCCAATATCAGAACGGCGAATACCGCCGTGACTGGCAGATACTTTAGGGATGCATGGAGCAGGTTTGCATAACGCCGCGCCAAGCCGGTGAAAGTGTGTTCGACGGCGCTTTCAAAGCGCCCGACCGAGCCCTTGGCCTTGAGCACACGGGAGGAGATCATGGGCGACAGAGTCAGCGCCACCACGCCGGAGATCAGTACCGCCCCCGCCAGGGCGAAGGCGAACTCGGTAAACAGCGAACCCACCAGCCCCTTCATGAAACCGATGGGGGCGTATACCGCTACCAGGGTGGTGGTCATGGCGATGATGGGCAGGCCCAGTTCGCGTGCGCCCTTGATGGCCGCATTGAACCTTGTTTCGCCGTTCTCGATGTGGCGGTGGATATTTTCAACAACGATGATGGCGTCGTCCACCACCAGGCCGATGGCCAGCACCATGGCCAGTAGCGTCAGCAGGTTGATTGAGAACCCCAGCAGCAGCATGACGAAGGCGGCGCCGATCAGCGACAGCGGTACCGCCACTGCGGGAATGACCGAGGCACGCAGCGACCCGAGTGTGATGAAGATCACCCCGAGGACGATGAGTACCGCCTCGGCGATGGTGCGAAAGACCTCGTGAATGGAGTCCTCGATGAATTCGCTGGCGTCGTAGGGCAACTCCACGTGCATGGCCTCGGGGAGCTGACTGCGTATGCCGGGCAAAGCGTCGTGTACGAGCTTCGCCACATCGAGGGGGTTGGCGCTGGGGGCCTGACTGATGCCGATGAAGATGGCCGTCTTGCCCTTGTACCAGTTCATGGAGTTGTAGTCTTCGGCACCCAGCTTGGTATCGGAGATATCGCGGATGCGTACCAGGGTATCGCCGCTGGATTTCACCACCAGGTTGCGGAAGTCCTCCGGGTTGCTGATGTCGGTGTTGGCGCTGAGGTCGATGGCGACATACGACCCTTTGGTCTGGCCGATGCCGGCCTGGTAGTTATTGGCCTGCAGTACCTGGCTCACGTCCTCGGCGGTGACATGCAGGGCCGCCATGCGCTTGGGGTCCAGCCATATGCGCATGGCGAAGGTCTTGTTGCCGAGGATCTCGGCCTTGGCGACACCCGGCAGGGCCTGAAGCTTGGGCTGCACCACCCGCAGTATGTAGTCTGTAATCTGTGACGATGCCAGGGTGTCGCTGTAGAAGGCCAGGTACATGAGCGCCGTGCGGTCGCCGGTGGTGGAGTCGATCACCGGGTCCTCGGCCGCCGACGGCAGCACATTGCGCTTGCTGGCCACCTTGGCCTGGATCTCCGACACCGCCGCATTGGGATCGTAGTTGAGCACCATGTGGGCCTCGATGGTGGAGGTGCCCTGGGTGCTGGTGGAGGTCATGTAATCGATGCCGTCGGCCTCGGCGATGGCCTGCTGCAGGGGCGTGGTGATAAAGCTCTTCACCAGGTCGCTGTCGGCGCCGGGGTAGACGGTGGTGACCGTCACCACGGTGCTCTTCATTTCGGGGTATTGGCGTACCTGCAGGGAGTCGATGGAGCGCAGGCCGATGAGCAGGATCAGCAAGCTCACCACGCTCGCCAGCACGGGCCGCCGGATAAAGATATCCGTGAACTTCATGGGGTATTAATCTGTTGGTCGAGCTTGACTGAGTTATCGATCACCACCTGCATGCCATTGCGCAGCTTCATCTGACCCGCACGGACCACCTCTTCGCCCGCCTTCAGCCCCTTGAGGATCTCCACGCGTTCGTCACGGGTATCGCCGGTCTCCACCTGACGGCTCTGTACCACGGATTTTCCGTCCTTGCGGTCGATTACGAACACCATGTCGCCGTAGGGATTGTAGGAAATGGCGGTGCGCGGCAGGGTCAGGATATCCTGTTGCGCCGGTTGAACGACGCGCACATTGGCGAACATGCCCGGGCGCAGCCTGCCGTCCGCATTGGGCAGCGTGGCGCGGACGTGTACGTTGCGGGTCGCGGTATCCACGCGCGGTTCGATGGCGCTGATGCTGCCCTGGAATACCTGGTTGGGGAAGGCCTGCACCGCCACCTTGACGGCCTGTCCCTGGGAGAGTTGGGACAGGTAGCGTTCCGGCAGTGAGAAATCCACATAGATGGGGTCAAGGCTTTGCAGCGAGACGATCTGTGAGCCTTTCGCCAGGTACTGACCGAGATCAACCTGGCGTATGCCCAGCAGACCGGAAAACGGCGCGCGCAGGGCCTTCTGTTCGATAATCTCCTTTTTCGACTCCGTGTTCGCCCGGGCGTTTTCCAGATTGGCCTGGGCCTCATCATAATCGGACTGGGAGACGGAATGTTGTTTCAACAGCCGTTCGGCGCGTTGAAAGCGGATCATTGCCAGGTGTTCTTCAGCGATGAGGCCTTTCAAGTCGGCCTGATCCACGCTGTCGTCCAGCCTGGCCAGCAGTTGGCCTTTCTTGGCAATGGCGCCTGACTCAAACTCGATATCCTGCACCTTGCCTTCGACTTCATTGGAGACATAGACACCTTGGGATGCCACCAGGCTGCCCACGGTATGCAGGTACGGCTGCCATGTCTGGGTCTCCACCTTGGCGGAGGCGATCGTTACCGGCGGCGGGCCGCCTTTGCCGGCCATCTGCATGATGCGGTGGAATTTCCAGGCAAAGATCCCGCCGAAGACGACGACCAGTGCCAGCAGCATGATAATGAGGCGCTTAATCACGTTCATTTCCCGCCTGTTGTACAATCATTGTTCGAACCCGGGTGAACCGGGAGCGCGCCGTATTCAATCCATTTCCTGCGAATATCCCTTGCGGGCGGTTTCATGTCAGTATGTGGCAGGAAGGAAGAACCCTGCCACGGGCTTGTGGTCAATACTAGTGCGGTAGTTGGAATGTACGGCATTTTCAGCGCGCAGAGCGCGTATGAAAATAGCACGTCGCACGGTTGAATGACCAGCGCTTGTCATATACCCTGAGACTATCAGGGTATATATCAACACAGTAATTTACAAAGACCGGACCGTCCGCACATGCAGCCCCGCCAGCAACACACTACAAATATTGCAGGGTCCTTGTCAAAATAATCAGCAGATGCCGTATATTACCGCACGGGGCCGTGTTGTGTTCCTGTCGATCGGCAACCGGTCTGTGGGACGCAGTGGAATATTATAGGGTATATCTTGAGGTGTCGTCGTGGACGTGACCTTTAATCGTATCGGGCGTTTTCGCAGTAACCTGGCGTTGTGGAGAAAGTGTGCCTGGCTGTTTCTGGTATTCTCCATTTTTGCCGTCATCGCCTGGGAGAATCTCAGCGGCCCCGGCCCGCAGGACTTCGGTTACCGCTTCTCGCCCATGTACACGTTTTCCGTGACGGGATTCTTTTTCTGGTTCTTTGTCTTATGTGTATTCGCCGCCCTGGTCCTGATCAATTATTTGTATCTTGGGATTAACATACAACTGCGCTGTCCCTCGTGCAATCACGCCATCCCCTCCAAGGACGAGTGGGTATGCGCCTACTGCAAGTCCGAGAATAGGCCCTTGTACGGTGGCGCCAAGGACTCTTACTACACGCTGCTGACCGAGTGCAAACACTGCCTCCGTGCCCCCGAGTCCTATATGTGCAGGCAATGCGGCGTCGTTACCGCATTCGGTGAGGGTGCCGATGTGAAGGCGTTTGCCTATAAGTCGCACCAGCAACCCGAATCCTAGAGGCCAGTCCAGGTCTCATTTCCGCCCAACCCGCTCCCATGCCACGCCGACGCGGTGCCCCCGGTGTGCGGAATTCACCACAGTGCGGAACGCCATGCTGCCAGGGCCGGGTTTTGCCACAGGCCCGGGCTTAACCAGGCGATCATCGTGCTCGCGCCGACCAGCCCGATGGCGGTCAAACGCAGCGGTCCGGGCAGCTGCGCCTTGCTGAGCCACGCCAGGGTGCCGAACAAAAGCATTGCCAGAATCGACCAGTGACTGCCCAAATGCTGGAAATGAATGCACAGGCCGCCGGCAACCAACGGCACGACGACTGACAGCAAGGCTGTGCGCGGTGCACTGGTGGTTCTGCCCCTCTTGAAGGCGCAGACCAACGGTACGATGATCAATGGCGTGGCGGCGATGCCCAGCGCTATCGCCATCGCCGGTGAAAAGACCGCCGCAGTGGCGCGACCCGACGCCGGTATCGCGAGGGGGGAGTACAGCCACGGTATGCTGTGCAGCGGTGCGATCCAGCGTCCGACAATCTCCGCCGCCGGTGTGCCGAACAGGATCTTTATCCCGAGCAGAAAGCTTGCCGCTATGATTATCCCCGGCATCAACATCAACACCCACCCGGCGACGGTCTCCGCTGGTGTATGGGTCCCGCGGTCCACCCATGGCAGGAACGCGATCAGCGGCAGGGTTACATACAGTGCGTTCGGGTCCGACAGCATCAACAGGCCCAACACCAGACCCAGGGTCATCTTCGATTGCACATCGCCGATGAGCTCGATTCGGTGGATGAGCAGTGTGACCATAAAAAATGCCGCCGCCGTGACGAGCATCCAGTCCCCGGCCGTCGCGCTGAACAGTACCAGGGGGTGAGCGGCGGTGAACAAAAGTAACAGAGCGATTTCCCAGCGCGGCATACTGAACCGGGCGGCGGTACGGACGGTAAAGGCCAGCACGGCGGCGATGATGGCCGCGGTAATCCCGCCCAGGACTAGCGGCCCGGCGTGGTAGGGGGAAATGAGCGTCTTGATCAACGCCAGTGGCAGGAGTCCACCGATGGTCTGGAACAGGGGGTTGGCGGCAAGCGGCACCCCACTGTTCACCCGTACGAGGAGATCGTCCAGGGCGGCGGCAAACAATGGGGTGTGCACGGTCGGAACAGCCATAGCGGCAAAGCCCAATATGCACACGATGAATATACCGACACTGAACCACTCGCCGCGGGGGTGCAGGCGTCGCGCATGATCGGTGACGGCGGTGGTCGCGGTACGCAGGGTGCCGGTGGAAATATCCGCTGGTTGATGGTGGTTTGTACTGCCGCGGGTCAGGATGCTCAGCCCGTGTACGGTCTTTTCCCAAAAGTGGGGATTGACGAGGAGCTGTAGCAATCCCTTATATACCGCCGCCGAGTGCAGTGCCCAGTAGACGGGCTGCAGCATGGTATAGAGTATCAGGTGTTCGTAGTGGCGTTTGAACAGGGCGACAATCCCGAAATAGATATACATCAGATTGCCGAGCAGCAGATTGGTCAGGGCGATATACAACACAGCCGCGGGGAACAGGCTGTCGATGGTTCCCGATGCACCGAACAGCCACAGGACAAAGATTGCCCACATCAGTGGGTTGATAGCCGCGACAAACGGCGGACCGCCGATGAAAAATTGGAAGCCCCAAAAGCCGATAAATCCCAGCGACCGGTACAGCTCCAATGGCCGGCGCATATGAACCAGGTAAGTCTGCATATAGCCCTTGAGCCAGCGCGAGCGCTGACGCAGCCAGTTGCCGAGATGTGAGTTGGCCTCCTCGAAGGTCGTGGAATTGACCACGCCGACACGGTAGCCGTCTTTGGCAAGGCGTACGCCCAGGTCGGCGTCTTCAGTCACATTGTAGGGATCCCATGCTCCCAGTGACCGCAGCACCTTGATATCAAGGTGGTTGCTGGTGCCGCCCAGGGGGATCGGGATGCGCAAGGCATCCAGGCCGGGTAACAGAAAGTCGAACCACTGGGAGTATTCGAGAGTGAAGCTTCTGGTGAGGAAGTTCTCGTCCATGTTGTAGTAGTTCAGGCGTGCCTGCAGGCAGGCGGTATCGGACGTTGCCTTGCGAAAGGCGGCAACAACCTTTTTCAATTGATCCGTCTCGGGCCGGTCCTCGGCATCGAAGATGGTCACATACCTGCCATGGGCAAAGCGCAGGGCGTAGTTGCATGCCTTCGGCTTGGTCTTGGGCTGGGAGGGGGGAACGCGGATGATCTCGAAGATGCTCTCGCATGCAAGCGCCTTCGCCGCGGCGATGGTTTCGCTGTCGTCGTCCTCCAGGATCAGCTTTATATCCAGTTTCGATTTGGGATAGTCGAGGCGGCGCAGGCCGTCCACCAAGCCGGGCAATACCTCAGCCTCATGGAAAAGCGGGATCAGGAGGGTGTATATGGGAAGGTCCGCATCGCGCAGATTACGCACCTCCTCATCGGTGACCTGAATGTCAACGCGGCGGTCTGCGCCGACCCAGGTCAAGATCAGCTTCAGGCCGAATGTCGCCAGGTAGAAGGCGTTGATGAAAAAACCAAGAATAATCAGTGTCGGGAGCGGCGCGAGAATCAACCCCGATACGGTAATGCCCGCCATGATCGCCAAGGCCAGCTTCTGGCGGCGGGTCGCCGTCAGGCGCGCCGAGTCCTGAGGGGACATCTCCCATAGCCGTTCGCGGGCATCCTGATCATCTTCCACGCTGAAGCGTTGCTGCACCAACCAGCTGATATCGAAACTCGATGTGATGACGAACTCGAAACGCTCCTCACCGAACTTGCGCACCGCCCAGTCAACGACGGAGGCATCGATGTTTGTGGTGGCGATCACCGTGCGCCCATCGCCGCGGCGCTGCCACGGCAGCAGACCGAGGTCGAGATAATCCTGGCGTTGACCTGCTTCCAGCAGCGCGGCGTCCGGGGGGGCTTTCAACAGGTCAACGAAGGGCAGATTGTAGTGTTGGGCCAGCCCCGAATAGAGCTGCTGAGCAGTGACAATTCCGTTGCCCAACAGGACCTGGCCGATGCGCGATCCCCACGCCTTTTGCGATATCAAGGCGTCATCGAGCTGCGCCTGGGTGATCAAACCCCGCTGCAGTAGGATCTGACCCACGGGTATCAGATGGCCGCTGTCCCGCCCGGGTCCTAGAAACGAAGCCATACGCCTGCCACCACGGCGGTGCCGGCACCACTGTCAACGCCGGCGATATCATGCAGTACACCCGCCTGCAGCGACAGCATGGGCGCCAGGTCAAACACGGCGGACAACTGCAGTTGGTAGCGTTGGGCGTCGAGGCCGCTGGTCTGGACCACCGCAGTACCGTTGGCATCGCCCAGTCCAACCGTGTTGAAGGATTGCAGCATGAACATCCACTTGCCCATGCCCAAGGGTCTGACGCCGATGGTGGCGTCCATGCGGAATTCATCGGCGGGGTCGCCGAAGCGTTTACGCAGTGCGCCTTCTGCGTCGATGAAGTAGCTACCTATGCCCAGGTCGCCGCTGTTGCCGACGAGCAGGCGCAGTTCAAGGTCGGTCTGTCCGAAGCCCAGGGCGGGGTTCGCCGATCCAGTCAGCTCCGGCGTCTTTACCAGACCCTGGATCGATACCACGGTGTTGAGCAGCTGCAGTAGGCGTCTGCGGACGAAGATGTCCGTTTCGCCGATACCGGTGCTGGACACGGTGCCGCTGCTGGCGTCCGAGGTGAGGTGCTGCAGGCGCAGGTTCACGCCGGCCGTCACCTTGTCAGTCACACCGTATTGGGCGAAGGCTTCGGTGTCGAGTTTGGTGAACCGCGGTTGTGAGATGCGATCCCCGTTGAGATCAAAGCGCTGATTGACTGTGTAATACGACATGGTGACGATCGCCTCGGCGGTCCCCCTGGGGAGGGTCCAGGCAGCCGATAGCCCCGTCGCTGACCAGAATGTGCACAGAAGCGCCAATGCGGCAGGCGCCAGCACGGTGATCTTTATATTCATCTCACGCCCCTCGAAGTTATTGTATCCCACCCGGTGCATTCAGGCCCGCAGCATATTGCGCTTCAAAAACAACCATTTATTGGAAATAACCGCGCATGGCGCATGCAAGACGTGGTCTGACACCCGGTCTTGGGCCAAGGTGAGCTCAGTGAGCGACACGGCGGTGAAGTGGTGTTGATGGCTGTCCGGGCTAAAGCCGGAGGCATCAGGTACCACGATCTCGTGGTGGGATAGTGACGCTGCGCATGATATATATCATATGACGGGAGCGGCGGGGTTCCACCGATCGGCTGTCGCATTCTGATATACGACGGGTGTTATGACATCACATGATCACATCGCGTTAATGGCGCGCTACAACGGATGGATGAACCAGCGGGTATTTGAGACGGCAGGGTCATTGCCGGCGCACAAACTGAGTGAGGACCGCGGCGCGTTCTTCGGTTCCATCCTGGGAACCTTGAACCATATCATGGTGGCTGATGTCACGTGGTTGAGACGTTTCGCATCCCATCCAGCGTCATTTCGTGCCCTTGAAGCACTGCACCGGTTCCCCGTGCCGGGATCGTTGGATCAGATTCTCTACAGTGACTTCGATGAAATGAGCCGCCAGCGCGGCACGCTAGATGACATCATTCTCGCCTGGTCCGCCGAGCTCACCGACGATCACTTCACCCACGTACTTTCATACCGCAATATGAAGGGAGTTGCGGCCAGGAAACCTTTTGCCGGCGTGGTGCTGCACATGTTCAACCATCAGGTCCATCATCGGGGCCAAGTTACTACGCTGCTCAGCCAGGCAGGCCTGGACGTGGGCGTAACCGATCTGGTGGCATTGATACCCGACGAGGGCGTGTGAAACGTCGGTATGGTGGGTGAATGATGAAACCCGGTTTTCCCCCGGGGTCTCCGCTGGATTTCTATCCGTCTTACTCGTACAGGCCGCTAGGCGTGATAGTCGACATTTTGGCCCTTATTGGCGTCGCGGGCCTGGGGCGGTGTTTGAGCCTGAGCCGCGCTGGCTTGCTGGCTGTTTTGTGCTTGCCGGGTCTTTGTCACGCTCCGCGCATCATCGCCGTCGTTGTCGTTTTCAACCGTTTCCCGACGTTCACTGTTTTGTTGTTGACTGACTTGGTACGCGTGGGCTGAGGTCGCTGAAGATACTGACATTGACATCGGGTGCTCCTGATATAGATGATTTTGTGGTAACACTGGTGAGGGGTCGAAGCGATCAATAATCCGGCCGGCCTTCAGTCTTCGGGTTTAACGGGCCAGTAGCTTTTGCTAATGGGGATTAGGGGGTGCACTGTCGAAAGCGCGGTCTAATCATTATATCGGCGGTCGTGCCCGATTTCTTTAACAGGGTTGTAAGCAGGACCCGGCTGGACCGGTCTGAGATGCGCTGATGGCTTAAAAGGCGACAAAAAATGGCGCGGCGGACAGGGCAACGCCAACACCGATGAGGAGCACGGCACTCTTTACGAAGTACGGATACACCATCAAGGCGATGCCACCGATCAGCGCCGAGGCCTTGCCCTGGCGCTTACCGTAGGTAAAGTAGGCCATGCCGACGGCGCTGAAGACCACGGAGATGAATAAAAACATGCTCGAATCCATGCCATTCGGCCTCAAGTGATAACTGCTGATATCATCGGCAGGATCGGCACGGGAATAAATTTATCTTCGTATGCGCCTGGGGGGAGGGTGGCATGACTGTTGCCGCACCCGCAGGGTGGGGTAACAGCTGACATCCGCATCAGGCCGCAGGCCTATTCCTGTTGCTGCATGCGGTCGAACATCTCCTGGATATTTTGCTGCATTTCCTCCACCTGGTCCGGATCGCTTTCCTCGGCGTCGCCGCCGGGGGATTCCTGCATGCGCTTCATGAGGTCCTGCTGAGTGACGATGGGGTATTCCTTGGGCGGGGTGAACACACTGGAGGGAAAGGACTCGCCTGACTGTATGCGAATGATTTCATGAATGACGGTGCCGGCGCTGTCCACGGTGCGCATGGGAATCCCCAGGGTCGTGTACCGATCAGTGACAACACTTTCGGCGGCATCACATTCGTCCTCATCCTCGAACATGCCGCTGGAGTGCTTTCTCTGCTCGCTGGACCATTTGGACATCATCTCAGTGAAGTTTTTCACATCTTTGTTTTCCAGGGGCTTGGCGGCCAGGTATTCGTCGTAACAGTGCTCATCACCCACGGATATCTTGTAGTGAACCGTGGGATAGCCGGCCACGTTTGGTCCTTTACCGATTTTGGTGATGGTGGGGGTGGGCGGAGGAGGGGCCTGTTCCGCGTCAGCCTGACTCATGTTCACGGGGGTGCTGGCATCGATCACCATACGGTCGTCGTTGCTAACGGAGTAGACCTTGTTGTTCTTCATATCGATCAGCATGTAGCCGCTTTCATCCCCGGAATCAATGCGCACATGCGTATTTTCAATCTTCACGGTGCTCGAACCGCCTACATCATCCCGGCTTTCGATCGAGGTGCCGGCAACGCCAGGCAGGGATATGACCATTGCGGTCAATGCTAAGGCCGTGCTCCATACTGCGTTCAATGGCGATACCTCTCCAATCTGGTCCAACAATCACCGGCGCTACAGCGGCCCGCTGCGTCTCAGTATATATGCCGTTGCCTGACAAGGCGAAGGTTTAGGGGCGGCGCCAATACGCATACCCTGATTTGCTTAATCCGACGTGACTGCAGTGTATCGAAGGCATTCCAGGTCTGCGGACGATTATTGTCTAGCCACTTCCATTGATGCTCACGCTTCCAGACACGCCCGTATGGCCATTCACACGATGCCACTTGACAATGATTAAAAATGGGAATATTTTCCCAATTAATGTCGTGCGCCCCTTTTGGTATCCCCGTCATCACGGCTGAGTGAGAACGCAGCATCCCGCAGCGTGAGGAGTTAAGTACATGTTTATAAAAGTGAAATATGCGTGCATCGCGCTACCCGGCGCGCTTGCCCTGGTACTCAGTGCCTGCGGTGGCGGGAGCAGCGGGCAAGTAGGTGCCAGCGGTTCTGTGAGTGCGGCAGGTATAAGCGTCAGTTCCGGCCCTATCACCGGTTTCGGCAGTGTATTCGTAAACGGTGTGGAGTATGACACCTCCCAGGCTCAGATACTGATGAACGGCGTGCAGGGTACACAGGATGACCTGCGCGTGGGGATGATGGTCAATGTGACAGGGTCAGTCAATGCCGGAAGTACCACCGGGACAGCCAGCAGGATTGATTTCAACAGTAATGTGGTGGGGATAGTTGACAGCGTCGACGTCCCCAACAACACCTTAGTGGTGTTGGGACAGACGGTAGTGACGGATGACCTGACGGTATTTGACGGTGGCACGCTGTCAACACTGCGGCCTGGTAATGTGTTGGAAGTCAGCGGAATGGTTGACAGCGGCGGCGTGATCCACGCAACACGTATCGATCTGAAGTCCCTGACCATGACACCCAACAGTCTTTTGGAAGTCAAAGGTAGGGTGACAAATCTCAATACAGCCAACATGACGTTTGATGTAGGCGCCCAGCCGGTGGACTATGCGTCCGCCGTTTTGAAGCAGTTGCCGGACGGTCTGAGCAACGGACTTCAGGTGGAGGTCAATAGTACACAAGGTTTGAATGCGGATGGTGCGCTGATTGCAGCGATCATAGAGGGCGAGAGCATCGGCATATCTGACGTGAAAGGCACAGAGAAGGAACTCGAAGGCTTGGTGACCGACTTTACTTCCGACAATGCGTTCTCCGTTAACGGACAGGCCGTGTCGACGACGCCGCAGACTGTTTATAAGTACGGTGTGGCGTCTGATATCGCCCTTAACACCAGATTGGAGGTGGAGGGCATTGTGGATGATGCTAGTGTGCTGTATGCCGACAAGGTGGTCTTCAAGCCGTCCAGCAGTATCGATGTCAGCGGTGATGTGCAAGCCGTTGATGCCTCCGCCGGTACCGTGACCCTGCTGGGTATTCAATTCACTGTGGACGCAAATACCCAGTATCATGATGTAGGCGTCAGCCATATGCACGATTTCAGAGCCAAGGACATCGCCGTCGGTGACAGCCTGGAAATCCATGCCTATAAGAGCGGTGAGGCCTTAATCGCTGCAAGGATTGAGCGAAAAAGTCCTTCCTCCACCTCGGCTGTGGTAATTCGCGCATCTCTGGAGTCGATGAACGCCCCACAGCTGCAGGTGCTGGGTGTTGCCGTCATCACGGACGCGGCGACATTCTTTTTCCTGAATGACGCCGCCGTTAGCGGCGATGCATTTTTCGCCGCGGTACAGGTTGGTGATGCGGTTAAGGTAATGGGTATGTTGACAGGTGACGGTACCATTCACGCGGCGCGCATTCAAAAGGGCTTATAGACACGCCTGCATCGCGTACCGTGTAAACACAAAACGCCCCGCCTGATTTTTCGGGCGGGGCGTTTTGTGTCCGGGGAGATAGATACTGTCAGGCCGCTTCTTCCTGCGGTCCTTGGGTCATGACCCATAGGGCATCCATGCCGATGATGAGGCTGGTGAAGATATTGTTAGCCGTCGCCGAGGCTATATTAGCAAAGCCCAGAACAAACGGTGACAGGAACAGTACTGCGGCAATGGCGACGAAGGTCCATTCATGCCAGCGTTGTGGGCTCCGCAGTGCAGTCACGGAGAGCCCGATGACCAGCAGACCTGCAGCATATGCCGTCCAGACAGCCGCCTGATCTGCTGCATAACTAAGTGTATAGGGCGACATGAACAACCATATACCGCACACCAGGTTGATGCCGTCTTGCCATCGGGACTTATGTGTCACGGGGTGCCTCCTGACGGAATGAATGGAGAGTTCAACGCAATACTCGCAGGGTTTTGCAACACAATACGAGGTCACAGCGACCATGCTTTGTCATTCATCTCTCGCCGGGCACGACCTCGGCGATCGATAAGATCGCTTGGCTAAATGAGCACTAGCTTATTTAGCCCGCTCGATAACATAACGACAGCTCAAAGTTAGACACAGAGTGTATGGTTTTGTTTCAGACCGTGCGTGTTTGCGTCGTGGCCGGATATTCTGACTGGCGTCAATCAGAAGTTGCTAATCAAATGCCGACGTGTGCTTTATTCAGATGAGAAATAGATATCGCCATAGTAAGCGACAGCTGATTTATGTGTGTTATCGGTGTCCGTCATGATGGCCACCGAGTCCACATAACGAACATCGCCGCCGAATAGGCGTCGGTAGTCGCTGCGCACATCACGGCGTTCGTGGACCCAGCGCCCGGTTTCTTCCCCGCCGCCGCGCAGGGCGATCATGCCGGCATTGCCGGTGAATGCGTTTTGCCAGGTACTCTCCCGTGGCTGGTTACTGGACCATACATAATTCACCGCCCGCGTGCGCCAGAACAGCACCCCGCGGGAGAAAACCACATAGACCCGCGCCGGGTAGTCATCCCCCGCCTTAGTGTGTTCATCGATGTTGCCCAGCGTGCCCAGAACCTTCCACGACCAGTGCAGATAAGGTGTCTTCGTCAGGTCAATCCGTGTGCGTTTAAAAAGACCGGAAGCGGCATTCCTGCTTTCGGCTTTCAGGACTTGCCGGGCGTTGTCCGTTACCAGGGTGTAGCGGGTGACGCCGTCAAAGACCTTGCTCGACCATCCGTCGAGTTCCCCGTGGGAGAAATCGCCGACCACAACACGGCTGTCCGCAGCGGCGGTCATGGCGAGTAGGCATATGATCATAAGTCGAGTCATTTCGTCTTTGCCGTGAACAGGGATGTAAACAGGTCGGCATCATCGAAGTGGCGGCGGCCAAGGAAAACGATGGCATGATGGCCCCACTGACGCATGGCGCCGGGAGACGACACGCCCATGGGCCACAGCCACCAGCGTTCGGCCCGCTGGGAATGGCGCACTAGTCCGTGTTGATCGAAGAGGCTGTAATGCCTGCCGTCCGGTGCCGGCAAGATGCGCAGGGTGTTGTAGTCGGCAAAGTCGTATACCGTCCCGCGAGGCGAAGGGCCGTCCCCATAGAGCCTCTGCAGGTAATGGGTGCGATCAGCCACGCGCACTATCAACCGTTGACCGGGTTGCAGGTCGGGTATTGACTGCGGCACCAGTGCCGGTTCAACGTAGAGCCCGCCGCCTTCGGACTTCCCCGTAATGGCGCGGCGCGGGAAAATCATATGATAACAGCCGCAGTTGTGCATGCTGTCATAGAACAGGGGACGCCCGTCTTGCCCGAGTGTGACCCGCAGGGTGATCCCGTCCACATGTCCGGCGTAGGGATCCAGGGCGCCCGTGGCGGGTCTTGCCGGAAACCAGATGATGTAGTTGAGTTGCAGCACAGGCCGTCCCGCCCACCACCCGTGGGAGAGCAGCCGATAGATCGCCGCTTGCGCCGTGTCTACACGAATACGTCTGTGCGCCCCCCACAGCGGCGTGCCGATGCGGTCATCCCGGCCCACCGTATCGATTTCCCACACCGGTGCGAATGAGTTGAAAAGGCGTTCGCGCTGGGTTGTATCCGGTTCAGGCATGTGCAGAGGGTTGTGAGATGTCCGTGCGAGGATGTGCGCCACTTCCCCCCTCGTCAGCATCGCGCCCCCACGTGGCACATAACGTATCAAGCGGCCGTTTACCGGCAGCCGTTCAAGTGGTAGAGAAAAGGTTTGCCGGGTATCGTGATGCAGTCTTGCTGCGCCGAAGGAAACGAACAGGCCGGTCACCGGGTACAAGCCCAGTATGCGCCACATGGTGTGATAATCGTCGGGTACCACTGCGCGGTGGCGCAAACGTTCGAAGTCCTGCGGCGTTGCCAGGTCCACGGCGCGCATCTCCGCAGTACATCGACCCACGGCCTGTTCAAGAGTTCGGTCGTCTGGCATTTCTTTTGTCAGCCGCGTGCGCCGTTCGGCCGGCAGGTTGGTCAGTTCGACATGCCATGCCGCTGTGCCCAATGCCTGCAATCTATCCACCCACTGATTGATCATGACGCCGGTCAGTTGTTTGTGGCGAAACGAGGCGAGGAAGCGGTTGACGCGCAGATACGGATAACCCGAGACGGGACTGGCTTGAGTATCGCGCACGCCTGCTTCGCTGACGGCATGTCGGAGGTCGTGGAAAAACAGACTGCATCGGGCGTACTCACCCGTGGTTGCCGCGTGCCGGGTATGTGGCGCCCCGGTGACGGCGCAACCGGCGAGAAATACCGCCAGGCATGCTGTTGCGGTAATGAATATTGACGCTGCGGCAGACCGGCTCATGGGGAGACCCCCGTCGTAGTGTTGCTCAACTTTCCATGAGTGATGAAATCGAGCAGCCGCTGTGCATGCAGCGTATGGCATCGGCGAATAATGCGTCGGCAGCGACCACGGCGACCTTGTCGTGCGCTTCCCGCGGTCCGAGATGAAAGGGCGGGACCGTGTCCGTCACCACGACCTGCGTCAGTCTTGCGTCGTTAATTACTTCCCGTGCGTTGCCTACAAACAGACCATGGCTTGCCGCCGCGCGTATCTCTGATGCGCCGTGTGCGTGGCATGCGGCAACGGCCCGCGCGAGAGTGGTGCCGGTGCCGATGAGGTCATCGATGATGATGGCGCTTCTGTCTCTCACGTCACCGACCAGGGTTTCTCCGCTTACCACCCCCGCGCCGCGGTGTTTTTCCATGAAGGCCGAGGTGACGGGGCGGTTGAGTTTTTCACTCAAACGGCGGCGGAAACGCTCGGCGCGTTTGATGCCTCCCGCGTCGGGAGACACCACCACAACATCGCGGTCTCCGAGTCTGGGTGCCAGGTATGACACGAACAGGGTATGTGCCTCCAGGTGATCGGTGGTGCAGCGAAAGGCATTGCAAAAGGCGACAAGGTTATGGACATCCATTGTCACCAGGTGGTCGATGCCTACCGCCTCGAACATCGCCGCCACATAGCGTGTGGTGACTGGGTCGCGGGGTTGTGATTTGCTGTCTTTGCGTGCATAGCACAGATAGGGAATCACCGCGGTCACCCTGAGCGCGCTGGCGTCTTTCACCGCGCCGAGGAAAAACAGCAGCCGGCACAATTTGTCATTGACGCTGCGGTGTGTGTCCCCGTACAGCGATTGCACGACATACACATCCCGTCCGCGCAGATTCTCCAGCGGGCGGGACTTGTGTTCACCGTCTTCAAATTCGCGTTCCTCGTGGCGGGATAATACAATTCCCAGATGACGGCCGATCCTCTCACCATAATCACGGCTGGCATCCAGGGCGAACAGCTTGATGTCGTCTGCGTTCAATAAGCACTGCCCCGTCGCGGTTGTGCTACTTGCCGATGATGTATACGGTGCTCGCCTGCGGTCCCTGATCGCCGGTTTCTTCGACAAACCGAACCGATGAACCGACTTTCAGTTCAGACATGCTGCCGTTGATCACGCTGTTGCGATGAAAGTAGATGAAGCGGCCCTCGCTGGTCTCGATCATGCCGTGCTCATCACTGTTGGCGAGTTGTGAGACGCGGCCCTGGGGCTGCGTTTCGTGATTCTTGATCTCCCCACGACGCTTGCTGACATAGTCCTCCAACTGCCGGCGCGCCGCGTCGAAGGCATCGCGTATGGCCACGTAGATGTCTTTGTGGGATTGGCGCTGATCGGGCGAGCGGCTGACCACGATTTCACCGTCGGGCACTGTCAGATCGATGCGTATGTGAAAGGTGTTTCCCTTGTGATGGTTTTTGTGGGACGGCTCCACCACTACCCGGCAGCCCATGATGTCATCGCAGAACTGATTCAGTTTCTCGGCCTTCTCGCGGATCTTGGCCTCGACGGCATCGGACTGTTCGATGTTGCGAAAGGTGATCTGTAACGGTAGGCGCATAGGCTTATTCTCCTGAAGATTATTGGAATAGCCGTGTTCCAGTATCCTATCAAACCCGCCACGGGTCTACACATGATGCGGAGGAGGCGATGAGATACACGGAGGATGCGAAAAACTTAAGCGTAGTCAATTAGATGCGGAATCATGCCGCCGCGCTGCCGGAGTTCGGTATCCACTACGGGGAGGGGTCAATAGCGTCCGCGTTGTTTGGTGATGTAGTTGGTCATCTGTACATATTGATTATTCATGCGTCGTACGATGGCATGCACCGAACGCATGATGGCGCGCATTACGCGGTATACCAATACCGGGTGGGTACTGAGCAGCGACTCAAGCTTATCGCGTTCAATACTGAATACATCGGTCTCGCCGTCGGAGCGCAGGGTGGCAGTGTGTTCCATGCCGTCGATGAAGCCCATGGCGCCGGCGATTTCTCCCGGCTTGAGGGTATGCAGCTGTTCCTCCGTGCCGCCTTCCGCTTCCTTGATGACGGCCAGGTGACCGTTGATCAGCACATGTACGCTGTTGTCGATCCGGCCCTCGTGGATCAGTGTCTCACCGTCTTTGAGGCGGCGCAGGGTGGCGATCTTGGCCAGTTCCGCACACTGCTCCTCGGTGAGTTCGGCGGCGAACGAGGTCGCGCGAATGATGTCCTCGATAGAGGATTGGCTGGTGGTCATAGTATTTCCTCAACAAGTAAACAAGTCTGCACGATGCCCGAGAGTAGTGATTATATCGAGCCGGGACGCGGGGGTCGATTTTCATGCAATATTTGTGTCCTGAGCTATGGATTCTGCTCGCTGGACGACGCCATCACGCGCCGGAGTAATCCCGGCGAATCCGATGCTCGGGTGGTATCAACGGTAACCGCGTAGGCCTGCTCCGATTCGCTGAGTGCGTCATGGCGGCTGATCTGGTTGTCCAGTACCGCGAGGTCGGCCTCGGAGGCATCCAGGGCGCGGGCCTGACGTCGTGCGATGCGGGCACGCAGTTCCGACGCGGGGGCATGAATGTCGAGGATCACCAGCGGTACGCGCTGTTCCCTGGCGATGGCCAGAAACCGGGCACGCTGCGCCAGGTGGAGAAACGCCGCATCCACGACAACGGGGTATCCGTTGACCAGCAGGTCCGTGGCCAGCTCCGCGAGCCTGGCATAGGTGCGCTCACCTGCCTCGCGGCTGTATAACCCCTCATCGATGTTCGATTCGCTGCGCTGCGTCGCTGTCATCCCATACAGGCGTTTGCGTTCGATATCCGAGCGTATGTGCACCGCACCCAATTGCACCGCCAGCGCCTGCGCCACGGTGGTTTTGCCCGAACCGGAAAGTCCATGGGTGATGATCAGGCGCTTGGCGGGGGGGCTCGCGCAGCGTTCCGCCAGACGGATATAACTATTGTATTCCCGCTCCAGGGCCTGCCGCTCGGTGTTGTTGATACCGGATTGGCCGAGGCGGATGCAACTGACCTTGGCCCTCACCATGGCCCGGTAGGTCATGTAATAGGCCATTACGGTCATACCGTGGTAGTCGCCGGTATGCGCCAGGTAGGTATTTAAAAACCGCCATGCAAGGTCGCCGCGCCCGTGATCTTCCAGGTCCATGGTGAGGAACGCCGCCTCGCTCATGACGTCGATCCAACGCAGCCCGGGGTTGAATTCGATGCAGTCGAAGGCGGTGAAGCCATCGTCCAGCAACACCAGATTACCCAAGTGCATGTCGCCGTGACACTCGCGGATGAAGCCATCGCGCTTGCGTGCGGCCAACACCGGTTCCAGCGCGGTGAATGTCTGTTCGCTCCAGCGGCGCAGGGTCGACAGCCGTTCCAGGTCTTCACCATTGGCGAACCTGGCGGCGATGGTTTCGAAGTTGTCCATCACCGGTCGCTGGACTTGCTGCGGCGTGCCCCACGGCGATTCGTGGTCAGCCACAGCCACGCTGCCGTGGAAGGCGGCCAGCGTGGCCGCGATCTGATCCATGTGATCCGCGCTGAGGCTGCCTTTCGATACCAGGTATGCGGCCATTGCCTGTTGCGGAAACCGGCGCATCCTGACGGCATACTCGATGACCGCCCCGGTGCCGCCCATGCGCGGCTGCTGGGGCGAACCGGTGATGGGGACCGTTTCCAGGTACAACTGCGGTGCGGTGCGCCGGTTGAGGCGCAGTTCTTCCTCGCAGCAGTGGCGGCGCTTGTCCAGGGTGCTGAAATCGAGAAAGCCCAGATTCACTGCCTTTTTGATCTTGTAGGCGAATTGCCCGGTGAGCAGCACGTAGCTGATGTGGGTTTCGATGAGTACAATTTCACTCACCGGGTGATCATAAGCCTGCGGCGCTTGCAGGGCTGCGATCAACCACAGCTGTCGTTCCCGTTGCTGGTCGTGGTTCATGGTTCAGGCGATGGGCCGGCGGTATCATTTCGTGTCCTTGTAGATACCATAGTTTCCCACACAAAAAAAAGGCGGCCTAGGGGGAGACCGCCGCGGCCTGGGTGGCCGCTAAGGGAGGGTGAGGAAAGCCGTTGTGTACTAGTCCGATTCGATAGCCGTCCAGGCGATGGTAGAGCCGGTCAAAGATCCAGTGATCTTCACTATGACGCCAGCCTTCAGGTTGGACAGGAGCTGACTGCCCGTCAGATGCGAGGCGTCAACGGTAATGCCGACCACCGTTATCAGCGGACTGTTGACAACGCTGTCCACCGGGCCCTGCAGAGTCACTTGAGACGAGGATGAGTCCTTTTCCAACTCCGTGGCGGTAACCATGCCAGGGGTGCTGTCGGGCCGTCCGCGTACCTTGACGGTATCGCCGGCTTGCAGGCCGGACAATGCGCTGACGCCGTCCAGGTGGGTGAGGTTATTGATGCCGACGGTGATGCCGGTCAGGCCCGTCAGCGTCATAGTCATATTGACGGTATCCACACTTAGGACCTTATCCTGGATTTCGATGCTGTCCTTGAAGGTGATCTGGGTGGCAGTAAGGATACCGCCCTGCAGTGATCCCTCGATCTCCAGCTTGACACCTACAATGATGTCGGCGGCGGCTCCACCGTGGTACACGGTACTGGTGGTGGTCTGTACAGACTGCGTTCCCACGGTAAATCCGCCGGTGGAGGTGGTGTTAACGAAACCCTCCAGTTCAGCCTGCTGGGAATCTGTGACTCCGAGGCCCTCGCTTTCTAGCTTGATTCTGGACGCGATCACCGCGCCGTTGGTGCCGATCAGGCCGGTGACCTCCACGTACTGGCCGTCGGCGGGTGTGCCGTTGGGAAGGCTCGAGAGATCGGGGGAGCCGGAGATGTAATCCACCAACTGGTTTTTGATCATGAATGTGCCGGCATTGGTATTCAGGGACAGAATGGTGCCCTTGACGTCTACATTGCTGCCGCCGACGTAGCTGTCTTCGGTTTTTTCAACGTAGGTGGCATGGATGTCGCCGCCGCTGTTGGCCAGTCCGCTGATCTCCACCACGATGCCCTGTGCCAGCTCGCTGAAGGTCATGTTTTTGAACTGAGTGGTGTTGTCGACGATGACCGTCTGGCCCAG